>NZ_JBMFOO010000014.1:13789-42375 GCF_049969575.1 Thermodesulfovibrio sp.
TTGGCTTTTTTGGTGGATTTTCTGTTGATTTTTATCAAATGGGATACAGAGCAGGTCAGATGGCTTCTCATGTATTAAAAACCGGTAAAATTAAAGATATAGAAGTAGAAGATGCTGACAAATATGTGAAAGTTATCAATTTAAAAAGGGCAAGAGATATAAATCTCAGCCTTACTGATAAAGTAATTTCCCTATTTGATGAAGTGATAAAATGAATGCTCAATTTTTTGATGATTTATCTAATTTTTTAAGAGTTGCTTTTCTTCTATTTCATTCAATTGTTTTTTACTATGTTTTGTCCTGGCGGAGTAAAATAGAGCCTCAAACTGATAAAAGAGTTATTGAATATGTTTTGGCTGTTATTTTTTTTAATTTCGTATTAAATCTCTTAGTTCTTTTCAAAGACTATTTAAGCAATTTTTACCCCCTTCTGGTTGGTTTAAACATTATTATAATCGGAACAGTTCTTTTTTACGGATACAGAAGAATACTGAATTTCAATTTTTATTATCTTTTGCTACCCATAATTCTTTTTCTATTTTTCATATTTCAGAAAAATGAGGTTTTTGCCTTTTCAGGGCTTCTTTTTACAAGTATTTCTTATTTTCATATATACTATAAAGAGAAATTTTTAACATCAAAGCCATCTGATGTTGTTCCTTCAATTATAAGAAAAGGAACGATTCTGCCTTTTGTTTTCTTCGGCATTTACTCCATTTTCCTTTCTCTTTATCTTATTACAAATTTAACAGTTTTTAATATTGTTGCAACAATGTCTGTTTTCCTCAGTCTGTGTTTCAGAGTAATTTTTCTTTACGAAGAAAAATATAAAACCTTTCTTCTTTACATTTCTATTTTTATTTTTGTCTTTTCCGTCTTATTTTATTTCTCTCTGAGATTTATTGAAAATACAAAAAACATTGATGTCTATCATAAACAATTAACCTTAAAGAGGCTTTCTGTTGAAGTTAAAAACAAAATAGATTCCTTGAGCAATTTCATAAAAGTTGTTGCCTCTTCCGAGGATTTTAAAATGTCAATTAAAAAAGGACCCAAACAGCTTGATAAGTATCTTTCCTATCTCAATCAAACCCTTAATACAGCGGTCATATGGTTTGCCGATAAAGAAGGAATTATAAGAGCCTGCTCTGCTGAATATAGAGAACAAATGATTAATAAAGATGCGAGCTTTAGGAGATATTTTAAAGAATCAATCAATGGAAATCTATCAGTTTTTATCGCAAGGGGTGTTTATTCAAAAAGAGATGATATAAGGATTTCCTATCCAGTCTATAATAAAGGCAGTATTACAGGCGTGCTTGTTTTTCAGTTTTATATAGGTGAGAATTTTAAAAAACAGATTAACATGGAGAATGCCTTTTTAATGCATTCTTCAGGTGGTGTTTTGATAGGAAAACCAGAGCTGATAAATAGATTGCTCTTTAATGTATCACAAGAGGAGCTTAAAAGAGTTTATGAAGAGAAAATTTTTGGTAATGACACGCTTTTGCCTTCAGGATTTAAACAGATTGATGATAATATCTTTGAAGACTTTAACGGACAGAAATGGCAGATTGTCAAACATGAGATTGTTAAAGACTGGTTTCTTGCAAGTTTTTTAAATCTTTTCATCTATGAGCAATATAAAAACATTTTTTACATTGTCTTGATTATTCTTGCTTTTATTTCTCATTCCTTTGCTATAAGAAACTTTGAGAGAATAAGAAGCATATTCCTCCGCCTCGCTGAGGAAGCTGAAGAAAAAAGAATTGCCTTTGATGCGATTGACATAGGAATAATTTATACTGATGCTTCAGGCAAAATAAAATACATGAATAAAGAGGCTATAAGAATTTTAGATGCTTCTGAAGAGGTGTTGGGGAAACATGTGACAGAGGTATTAAGCTTGAAAGAACATGAAAATCCGGAATTTAAAATTTTAAGTGTGAATGTAAAGAAGATTCCAGTGATTTATGAGGAGAATCCTATATTGATAAAGGGAGTTAAATTTGGCGATGTAATAACAATAAAGGATGCCACTGAAATAATTCAGAGGCAAGAGGTTTCAAAGAAGCTTGCAAGGATGGATGTAATTACAAAGATATCAGCAGGAATTGTGCATGATTTTAGTAATTATCTTATGGTTCTTACAGGAAATCTTTCCCTGCTTAAAGAGCTTGAAAACTCAGAAAATAAGAAAGACATTATACAGAAAATGCTTGAAGCAACAAGGATAATGAACATAATTATAGAGCAACTTAAAGATTTAAGCCCTGATTTAATTTCAAAAAAAGAAAGACTAAATATTGAAGCTATTGCTAAAAATGCAGCTACATTTGTTTTAAATGGCACGAAAATTAATTTTACTATTGAATCAGAGCCTTCTTTATTGCCTGTTTATGCTGATAGTGCACAGCTTTACAGAGTATTTCAAAATATTCTAATGAATTCAAGGCAGGCTATGAAGGATACAGGCACAATTAAAATAAGCCTGCAAAATTTAATCAATCATGAAGAAAAAGATTTAAAAAAAGGAAACTATGTTTGTGTAACAATCACTGATTCAGGTCCTGGAATTCCTGAAGAATACATAGACAAAATTTTTGATCCCTTTTTCACAATGAAAAAGGAAGGCAAAGGGCTTGGATTGAGTATTGTAAAGAGCATAGTAGAAAAGATGGAAGGTAAAATAAAAGTTGAAAGTAAAGTGGGAATTGGAACAACTTTCAGAATATATATTCCAGCATCAGAGGAGATTTAGTTTCTTAAGAGCCTCCTTAAGTTCATCTATTGTATAGGGTTTGTTGAGAATGCCTTTAAATCCTAATTTTTCATAGTCAGCAATTGCTGGATCATTGGAGTATCCGCTTGATATTATGGCTTTCACCTGAGGGTCAATCTCTATGAGTTTTTGTAGCAGTGTTTTCCCTGAGATTCCTGGCATAACAAGGTCAACAAAGACAACATCAAAAGCTTTTTCAGAGGATTTGAATTTTTCTAAGGCTTCTTCACCATTTTCACTAACAGCAACTTCAAACCCCAGAAATTCAAGCATTGCTTTCAGAGTTTCTCTTACAAGGTCATTGTCATCTATAACAAGTGCTTTTTTAGACATGTTAAAATTATACCATAATATTGAGATTTTGTTACCTTTTCTGATATTTTATTGAAATAAAGAAAGCTGGAGGAGATTATGAAGACAAGAAAATCTAAGAAACTTTATAAAAAAGCATTAGCAGTCATGCCAGGTGGAGTAAACAGCCCTGTAAGAGCATTCAGAGCAGTTGGAGGCAATCCATTATTTATAGCAAAGGCAAAGGGTTCAAAAATCTATGATGTGGACGGAAATGAATACATAGATTATGTTCTTTCATGGGGTCCTCTAATTCTTGGTCATGCCTATCCGGCAGTTGTAAAGGCTCTTAAAAAAGCAGTTGAAAAAGGAACAAGCTATGGAGCACCAACCTCTCTTGAGATTGAGCTTGCAACTCTGGTAAAAAAAGCTTTTCCTTCAATAGAAAAAATTCGTATGGTTAACTCTGGCACAGAGGCAACTATGTCTGCAATAAGAGTTGCGAGAGGCTTTACAAAAAGAAATAAAGTTGTAAAGTTTGAAGGATGCTATCATGGTCATGTGGATGGGCTTCTGGTTTCAGCTGGTTCAGGAGGAGCAACTTTTGGAATTCCAGACAGCCTCGGAGTGCCTCAATCATATATTTCAGAAACAATAATTTTGCCTTTCAATGATACAGAAGCATTTAAAAATACCCTGAAACAACACTGGAAAGAAATTGCCTGTGTAATTGTTGAGCCTGTTGTTGGAAACATGGGATGCATTCTGCCAAAGGAAGAGTTTTTAAAAACTTTAAGGGAAGAAACAGAAAAATACGGAATTGTTTTGATTTTTGATGAAGTTATGACAGGATTTAGAGTTGCCTTTGGTGGAGCACAGCAGTATTATAGAGTAAAACCTGATTTAACCTGTCTTGGTAAGGTTATTGGAGGAGGACTTCCTGTTGGTGCTTATGGAGGCAGAAAAGAGATAATGAGCCTTGTTGCACCTGAAGGAGGAGTTTATCAAGCTGGAACACTTTCAGGAAATCCTCTTGCAGTCACTGCAGGAATTGAGACATTAAAGGTTCTTTCAAGGACTTCCACTTATAAAAAGCTTGAAAAGACAATGCAGTCTCTTGAAAGAGGACTAAAAGATGCTGCTAAACAAGCAGGCGTAAAAGTTAAATTTTACAGGGCAGGAACAATGTTTTGCACCTATTTTACTGAGAAAGAAGTGATTGATGCTCAGACTGCGAAGACTTCTGATACTGAAGCCTTTAAAAAATTTTTCTGGGGAATGCTTAAGCGAAGAGTTTATATTGCACCATCTCAGTTTGAGGCTGGATTTATCTCACTTGCCCATACTGAAAAAGATATAGAAAAAACTGTAAAAGCTGCTTATGAAACCTTTAAAGAGTTATGAATTTTTTATCTCTTGAAGACCAGGAACGAGCTGAAACCTATAGACTTTTTGCTTATCTTTTCATGCATATTCCTCAGATTGAACATATTGAAGAATTTGAAGAATTCGCTGAAATCAAAATTAATGATACATATGAAGAAATATGCAATGACTACATTGCTTTGTTTGTTGAGGCTGCAGTTGCAAATTATGAAGGATATTATCTTGAGGAGCTTTATAAAGATAACCCTGTAAATTTTGAATTCAAAGATGTCCAGCATTTTTACTGGAATGCAGGCGTTGCAATTGATGAAGAAATAGACCTTCCAGCAGATCACATCTCTATGGAGCTTCTTTTCATGAGTTATCTTATAGAGCAAAATCTTAAGGACTTACAGATTGAATTTTTAAAAAGACTTTGTGAATGGATTCCTTTATTCTGTGATGCTTTATATGAGAAAGCAAAGACTGAATTTTACAAAGAAGTTGCAACTTCTTTAAAGGAATTTGTATTATCAGAATGTGAGGGTTGGTAGTGGAAGAAAAAAGATCATTTTTTAAAACCTTTATAGAGGCATCAGCCTTAGGAATTAATTTTGTATTATGTGTTTTAATTGGTGCAGGTATTGGTTATTTGATTGATTATTATTTAACTCATAGTTTTCCTTTGTTTTCTATAATTTTTTTAATGGCTGGATTTGTTGCAGGAGTTAAAGAAATATTTAAATACATTAAAAAGGTGGAAAAGGTCAGTGGACAAGGAAGTAATAAAGAAAATAAGTAGGGAAGTTTTGATTTTACTTCCAATTTTTGCTTTTTTAAGCTGGATACTATGGGATAAAATAATAGCTTTAAATATAATGATTGGAGGGCTAACAAGCTGGCTTAGCCTTAAAGAGCTTTCATGGGCTGTAAAAAAATTTTTTGGCAAACCAATGTTTCAGATGGCTGTAATTGGATTAAGTTATATCAAATTGGGCTTAATCTTTATATTTCTTATGATTATTGCAAGGTACGGACTTTTTAATGTTTATGGATTATTGGCAGGATTTGCTGTAGTTTTAATTATTTCATCAAGGCAGGCTCTTTTGCATTCAAGGAGGCAGAATATTTGAGCTGGAGAATTTATCTTTTAATCGCCCTGGCTATTCTTGTAATGATGGCATTTAAAATTACCAAAGTTCTTGCTATTATTGTTATTCTTAGTGTAGTAATAATTACAGTGATTGCCTACTTTTCAAAAAAAGGATAAGCAAAGATGATAAAATTGGATTTTTCTAATATTTTATCCGAAGAAATAGGAGAAGGTGGAATTTCTATTAATGAAATTGAAATTAATGCCAGGAAGGCAATATCTTTAATTTCATCAAGACCTTATAAAGAGCTTGATTTCATAGAGTTATACAGACAGGATTTATCCAAAGTTAAAGAACTTGCTAAAAAAGCAAGAGATTATGAATACTTTGTTCTTCTTGGTATTGGTGGAAGCGCTCTTGGTCCAAAAGTTATTCTTGAAGCTTTAAGCCCTATGCATAATCTCAAGAAAAAACCAAAGGTTTTTATATATGACAACGTTGATCCTGTAACATTCAAAAACATTATTGAAGTTATTGATTTAAAGAAAACACTCATTAATGTAATATCAAAATCTGGAGCTACTTCAGAAACTTTAGCATCTTTTTTAATTTTCTGGAGAATGATAAGAGACAAAAGACTTGATGTAAAAGAGCATTTTGTATTTACTACAGATCCAGAAAAGGGAAATTTAAAAAGGCTTGCTGAGGAATATGAAATTCCCTGCCTTTCAATTCCTAAAAATGTTGTGGGAAGATACTCGGTTTTATCTCCTGTAGGAGTTTTTCTTGCTGAAGTCTTGGGAATAAAAAGTGAAGAGATGCTTGAAGCTGCTAAAGAAATTTCAGAAAAAGCCTTCAGTGAAAATCTAAAGGAAAATCCAATGGCAGTTGCTGCTTCATCTTTATATCTGATGGATAGAGTTAAAGGGAGAAAAATCGTGGTTTTTCTTCCTTATTCAGACAGGCTCAAAACCCTGTCTGAGTGGTTCTGTCAACTCTGGGCAGAAAGTCTTGGGAAAGAAGGTAAAGGCACAACTCCCTATCCATCTTTAGGAACAACTGATCAGCATTCTCAGCTTCAGCTGTGGATGGAAGGACCTGAAGATAAAGTGATTGTCTTTATTTCAGTTGAAAGGCATGACTGTCAGGAGGAGATTCCAGAGGAATTTCATGACATAGAAGGATTGAGATTTCTTGGAGGACATACACTTGAAGAGCTTATGAATACAGAGCAGCTTGCCACAGAGATGGCTTTAACAATGAATAAAAAGCCAAATCTTAAAATAATTCTTCCCAAAATTAACCCTTATAGCATAGGTCAGATTTTTCAATTTCTTCAGATTGTAACTGCTATGACAGGACTTCTTTATGAAATAAATCCTTTTAATCAGCCAGGGGTTGAGCTCGGCAAAAGGCTTACCTATGGTGCAATGGGCAAAAGAGGCTTTGAAAGTGAAGGCGAGGAGATTAAAGATTATTTAAAAAGACAGAGATTCATGATTTAGTTTTTTGTTTATTATACAGCTTCATAAATAAAAAAGCATGTTCGGAAAATGATTAAGAGGGTTTATTAAAATATTTAAATGCAATTCAAAATTCTCAAAAAAGATGGATTTGCCCGTAATGCAATAATTGAAACCAAAAGAGGAATTATTAATACACCTGTATTCATGCCTGTGGGAACAAATGGAACAGTTAAAGCAATGACTCCTGAGGAGATCCGGGAAATCGGTTATGAAATAATACTCTCGAATACTTATCATCTTTACTTAAGACCAGGACATGAAATAATTAAAAAACTTGGAGGAATTCACAAATTCATTAATTGGCATGGACCAATTCTTACTGATAGTGGTGGATTTCAGATTTATAGCCTCGCATCTTTAAGAAAGATAACACCTCAAGGAGTTGAATTTCGCTCTCACATTGATGGGTCCCTTCATTTTATAACTCCTGAAAAGGCAATAGAGATTCAGCTTGCTCTGGGTTCAGACATAATGATGGTTTTAGATGAGTGTGTTCCCTATCCAGCAGAAAAGGAATATGTAAAAAAATCTCTCAAACTCACAGAAGATTGGGCAAAAAGATGTAAAGATTATTTTGAAAAACACCGTAATGATCAAGCACTTTTTGGTATTATTCAGGGTGGCATTTATGAGGAGCTAAGGCAAAAGGCAATGGAGGGAATTGTGAAAATAGACTTTGATGGATATGCTCTTGGAGGCTTAAGTGTAGGAGAACCCAAGGAAGACATGTATAGAGTGATAAAAAACATTGCACATTTAATGCCTGAAGAAAAACCTCGTTATTTGATGGGAGTTGGCGATTTGATGGATGTTCTTCATGCAGTTGAGCATGGGATTGATATGTTTGACTGTGTGATACCAACAAGAAATGCAAGAAATGGAACACTTTTTACATCTCAGGGAAGGATAAGCATTAAGAGAAGTGAGTTTAAAGAAGACAACTCTCCCCTTGATCCAGACTGTGACTGTTATACATGTAGAAACTATACAAAGGCTTTCTTAAGGCATCTTTACATGTGTAGAGAAATTCTTTCAATGAGGCTTAATACTATTCATAATCTTTATTTTTACTGCAGATTCTTTGAAAAAATGAGAGAGGCTATAGCTGAGGGAAGATTTCAGGATTTTAAAAAACAGTGGATACCTGTGCTGGAGAAAAACTTTTCTCCTGAATGAGATGACTTCCATCACAGCTTGGAGCATTGCTGAGCTCAAGGAAGCCTTCTCTACAGGAAGAAAATGTTAAAGAAAGAGAATCACAAATTTTTTTTACTTTAATCATCAAGTTTTTTCTTAAGGATTCTGGAAGATACAGGGAGTTTGAAATCTTAGTTCCATCTCTGAAGTAAAGGCTTTCAATTTTTTCAGCTATTTCAGGAAAAACTCTGGAGACTCTCTTCCAGCTATCCCATCTTGGTTTAAATGTGCTTGCAGTAACATGTCTTACCCCACAGTTTTTTGCTTCCTTTAAAATTATTTCCACTTCATCTTCATTAAGCAATGGAATAATCGGATCAAGTCTCAAACCAACAGGAATACCTTCTTTACTTAATCTTTCAATTGCTTTAAATCTATCAAATGATGAAGGAGCATTTGGCTCAAGTTTTTTGTAATATTTGAAAGTGGTTATAGTAAATGTTACACATGATGTCTCTCTTAGTAAATCCATGTCCCTTAAAACTATATCACTTTTTGTTATGATGATAACTCTCATATGGTGTTGTTTAAAAATTTCAAGACATTTTCTGGTAATTTTTTTAATTTTTTCTACTGGCGGATAAGGATCTGAGGTATTACATAATGAAATTAGGGAGTTTTCAGGGATTTTTTTTATTTCCCTTTTAAGGCTTTCAATTAGATTCTTTTTTTCTCTTAAATGGAAAAAATCTTTTATGTATGAAGAAGCATAACAGTAAAGGCATCCGTGGGAACATCCTGTATATGGATTAAATGAATACTTTGCTGGACATGTGCAAAGCTCACTCTTCCACGGATCAAAGGGGCGTAGATACATCATAAATTTATTATGAAATATTTTGAGAGAAAATTTAATCTTATCTGCAATTTCATGAAATTTGCAATATTGTGTAAACTCTATTAAAATTTAAATTAATGAAACTTAAAAATCTTTCACTGAATACAAAATTTACTCTTTCAATAAGTTTGATAATTTTTGCTTTCTGTGTAATTTTTTCTTTTCTTATTTATTATCACCTTAAACAAAAGGTAATAGAAGATGCAAATGAGAAAACAAGAATTATTATTACTCAGATTGATGCACTTGGCAATTATGTCAAAGAAGAGCTAAGACCTGCAATTTTTAAGCTTCTTCATGAAACAGGGAAAAAAGATGAATTTATAGTTGAAGGAATGTCAACAACCCATGTAAGATTAAGCGTAATGAAAAGATTTAATAACAAAATAGGAAATTATATATATAAGAGAGTTTCTTTAGATCCAATAAATCCAGAACATAAAGCTGATGCACTGCATGTTAAATTGATTGAGTATTTCAAAAAAAATCCAAAAAATGAATCATGGAGCGGGATTGTAAAATCAGAGGGGCAGGAAATTCTTATAATGGCAAAACCTATTATAGTTGAAAAGGGATGTTTAATCTGTCATGGAAGGGTTAAAAACGCACCCAAAGCTTTACTTAAAATCTTTCCTCGTTCTAAGGATTTCACATGGAAAGAAGGAGAAATAATGGGAGTTGAGTCAGTATCTCTTCCAATTGCTTCTACATTGGGTGAGATAAAAGGTGTTGCCATCTCTACATTTCTATTTGGTGTGGTTTCTTTAATCTTCCTTTTTGTTGCACTTCAAGGTGCTTTCTGGAGTTTTGTAATTAAGCCTTTGAAAAGATTGAGTTCCTTATTCAGAGGAATAGTAAATGGAACAGAACCTCTTAATCAAACTATTGAGGCAAAAACAAAGGATGAAATTGGTGAGTTAATCTTTTCTTTTAATCAAATGGCAAAATATTTGTATGAAGCTCAGGAAGTTACTAAAAAATATGCAGAAACTCTTCAGACAATATTTGAGGGTATAACAGACCCACTTGCACTTGTTAATCCTGATTGTACAGTGGAAATGACAAATTATGCTTACAGAACATGGATGATAGAAGGAAGAGCTGCTGTATTCAATGGAAAATGTGATTCTGAAAGATTTGATCCAGATAAATTCTGCTGTGTTCACTTTCTTAAGAAGGTAATAGATACGAAAAAACCTTTTTCCGAATACTGGGAAGGTGATGATGGAAGGCATTATTTCATTCATCTTTATCCAATTTTTGATGATAAAGGAAATGTAATAAAAGTAGTTCATTATGTTAAAGACATTACTGAGAAAAGAAAAATTGAAGAACAGATGAGAATTACTGAAAAACTCGCAGCAATAGGGCAGCTTTCAGCAGGATTAGCTCATGAAATCAATAATCCTCTTGGAGGAATCAGACTTTGTTTAAATAATTTGGTGAGCACTCATATGGATGAAGAAACAAAAAAAAGACACATTGAGGTGATAAATCAGGGGCTTATAAAGATTCAGGAAATAATAAAACAACTCCTTGATTTTTCAAAGCAGAGCGAGCTTGTAATTTCTGTGGTTTCTGTAAATACTCTTGTGGAAAATGTTTTAAAATTAACTGAGTATTTAATATCAAAAAACGGAATAAAAGTTATAAAAAAGCTTTCGCCAGATGTCCCGGAAATCATGGTTGATTCAAATAAAATAGAACAGGTATTTTTAAATATTGTTCTTAATGCAATTCAGGCAATGGATGGTAAAGAAGGAACATTAACAATAGAAACCTATTTAGAAAATAACAACTGCTATATTTCTTTTACTGATACAGGTCCCGGAATTCCTGTTGAAATTTTTCCAAAAATTTTTGATCCATTTTTTACAACAAAACCTGTTGGAGAGGGAACAGGACTTGGACTCTCAGTAAGTAAATCTATTGTAGAGCAACACAATGGACGAATCCTGGTTGAAACTTCTCCCAAGGGAACTACTTTTACAGTAGAGCTTCCAGTAAGATGAAAGAGAAAATTCTCATAGTAGAAGACGATCCAGCAATGAATCTTGGAATGACTTATTTTCTTAAGTCCTGTGGATATGAAGTAAAATCCTGCGAAGATGGTAGAAAAGCTCTTGCTATACTTGATTCAGAGAGATTTGACATTGCCATAGTTGATCTTAAACTTCCAGGAGTTGATGGTCTTTCTTTGCTTAAACATATAAAAAATAAGTCTTCCCAAACCGGAGTAATAATAATAACCGCTTTTGCTGAAATAAAAACTGCTGTTCAGGCAATAAAAGATGGTGCTTTTGATTATATTGCTAAGCCATTTACAAATGAAGAGCTTTTTTTGGTAATAGAAAGATTTTTAAAATTTCGTGATCTGGAAAAAAAAGTAAAACATCTTACAGAGATTGTTAAAAGAAAAGAAGGATTTGAAGAAATAGTTTGTGTAAGTCCTGCTATGAAAGAAATTCTTGATAAAATTGATGCAGTGGCAAAAACTGATGTGTCTGTTTTAATTCAGGGTGAAAGCGGAACAGGCAAAGAACTTATAGCAGATGCAATCCAGAGAAGAAGTTTAAGAAAAGACAAACCCTATATCAAAATAAACTGTGCTGCTATTCCTGAGAGTCTTTTTGAATCAGAGCTTTTTGGATATGAAAAAGGAGCTTTTACTGGAGCAACTGAAACAAAAAAAGGCAAGTTTGAACTGGCAAATGAAGGCACAATATTTTTTGATGAGATTGGCGATATGCCGATACCGCTACAGGCAAAACTTTTAAGGGTTATTGAAGATGGAACTGTATATCCTCTTGGAGGTAAGAACCCTGTAAAGATTAATGTAAGATGCATCTATGCAACAAGCAAGAATCTTAAAGAATTGATAAAAGCTGAAAAATTCAGAGAAGACCTTTTTTACAGAATAAATGTTATCCCCATCGTAATACCACCTTTAAGGGAAAGGAAAGAGGATATTTCAGCGCTTATTGAACATTTTCTGAAAATTTTCTCAGAAAAATACAGCAAGCAAAATATCACTATATCTCCGTCAGCCTATGAGGCTTTACTGAGTTATGATTATCCCGGAAATGTGAGAGAACTGAAACATGCCATTGAGAGAGCTGTTCTTCTTTCAAAGGATGGAGTAATTGATATTAAACATCTTCCAGAAGAATTCTCACCAATGGGATCATTTCAAAAACAGTGTTTTATAAGTAATTTTTCCCTTAAAGAATGTCTTGAAAACTTTGAAAGAAATTTGATAATAAAAACCCTACAAGAATGCGGATGGAAAAAAACTGAAGCAGCAAAAAAACTTGGAATCAGCAGAAAGGCTCTATGGGAAAAAATTAAATTTCACGGAATTGAGCAGCCTTGAAAATGTTAACGGAGAGGGAGGGATTCGAACCCCCGGTAGGGTTATACCCTACAGCGGTTTTCAAGACCGCCGCCTTAAACCACTCGGCCACCTCTCCAGTTTCAACTTTTTTATTATAACAGATTACTCATATCTCAGTGCATCAATGGGATTTAGCATTGAGGCTTTGTAAGCAGGATAAAATCCAAAAAATATACCTACAAAGGCTGAAAAAGAAAAAGCTATAAAAGCTGAAAAAGGTGAAATAATTATTGGCCATTGCATAAGATGGGATACAATTAAAGAGCCTGCAATCCCCAGGAAAAGTCCAAAAATTCCACCTACCATTGTTAAAAAAACAGATTCAATAAGGAACTGCATTCTTATGTCCTTTGGCTTTGCTCCTACTGCCATTCTTATTCCAATTTCCCTTGTTCTTTCCGTAACTGAAACAAGCATAATGTTCATAATTCCTATTCCACCCACAACTAAAGATACAGAGGCAATGGCACCAAGAAGAATTGACATGGTTTTTGTTGATTCTTCAGCAGTTTTTAGCATTTGTGTTAAGTCCATTACTGTAAAATCATCTTCCTGACCCTGTGCAATTCTGTGTCTCTGTCTTAAAAGTGATTTAATCTCCTCTGTTGCCTGAGGAATTGACTCCAGGGATTGAGCTTTTGCATAAATTAATCTCACTCTGCCAGGTAAAACATTACCATAAAGCGTTCTTTGAGCTGTTGTAATCGGAACATATATTATGTCATCTTGATCCTGTCCTGTGAGGGATTGTCCTTTTTTGCCAAGAACTCCTACAACTTCAAAGGGTATTTTTTTTATTCTTATTAATTTGCCGATAGGTTCAAGGTTTCCAAAAAGCTTTTCAGCCACTGTTTGGCCTATTACAGCTACTTTTGTTCCATTTCTTACATCCTGTTCTGTTAAAAATCTTCCCAAGACAATTTCCCACTCTCTCACAGCAGCCATCTCAGGAGTTACACCAAGCACAGCTGTTGACCAGTTTTGATTTCCAAAGACTACCTGTGCTGTTCCTGATATTACAGGAGCTACCTGACAGATATGAGAACATTCTTTTGATATTGCCTCAGCATCTGCCATAGTAAGTGTTTGCTGTGTTCCCATTCCCATTCTTATGCCACCCTGAGTTGTTGCTCCAGGAAGAATTAGAATTAGATTACTTCCTATGCTTGATATCTGAGCAGAGATTTTTTCACTTGCACCTTGACCAATTGCAATCATTGTTACAACAGCACCAACACCTATGATAATTCCCAGTATAGCAAGGAAAGAGCGCATAGCATTCGCTATGAGAGAGCGCACTGCAATGTTAATTATTGATGAAAGAGCTATCATGATGCTGTATCACTTACTATTTTGCCATCAAGGAAGCGTATTTGTCTTTTTCCAAAGGCTGCAATGTCTGGCTCATGAGTAACAATAATTGTTGTAAGTCCTTGCTCTTCATTAAGTTTTTTAAAAATTTCCATTATTTCCATGCTTGCTCTGGAATCAAGATTTCCAGTTGGTTCATCAGCCAGTATTATTGATGGATTGTTTACAAGTGCCCGGGCAATTGCAACTCTCTGTTGTTGTCCACCACTTAGCTGTCTTGGATAATGATTTGCTCTATCTTTAAGTCCAACCCAGGAAAGACTCTCAAGTGCTCTTTGTTTTCTTTCTTTTGCAGGAATTCCTGCATAAATAAGAGGAAGTTCAACATTCTCCAAGGCAGTAGCTCTTGCAAGAAGATTAAATTGTTGAAAAACAAAGCCTATTTTTTTATTTCTTATTTCAGCAAGTTCGTTTACATCCATTGTTGAAACATCTATTCCTTCAAGATAGCATTTTCCAGTTGTTGGGGTGTCAAGACATCCAATAATGTTCATAAATGTTGATTTTCCTGATCCACTTGGCCCCATAATGCAAACAAATTCTCCTTTTTCAATTGTAACAGAAATTCCGTTAAGAACAATCAATTCCTGCTGTCCAATTTTATAAATTTTTGTTATATTTTCAACTCTTATAATTGACATATCTTGTGTTGTCCCGGGTTTAAAAGCGCGGTGGAGGATGTCCTGTAGAAGTAGAAGAAGTTTTCTTACCACTTTGAATTTCTACGATAATTTCTTCACCTTCTTTTATATCTCCTTCCACAATTTCAGTCCATTCACCATCTCCTATTCCTGTTTTTATCTTAACTTTTACAGGTTTGCCTCCTCTTAAAACCCATACTGCCTGTTGTTTTGATGGAGGAGTGTTTGGCATTCTAAATCTTAAAGCAGCATTTGGAATTTTAAGAACATTCTTTTTTTCTTCAGTAACAAAAGTAACATTTGCAGTCATACCTGGCTTAAGAAGCAGATGAGAGTTATCAACTGCTATTACAACATCATAGGTTACAACATTTTGAGTAATTGTTGGAGAAAGTCTTATTTGAGCTACAGTTCCTTTAAATTTTTTGTCAGGATAGGCATCTACTGTAAAGGTTGCTTCCATTCCCTTTTTTATTTTTGATATATCTGCTTCATCTACATTTGTATCAACCTGCATTTTTGTGAGATCTGGAGCTATTGTAAAAAGTGTTGGAGTTTGAAAGGTTGCAGCCACTGTCTGACCAACTTCAACATTTTTTGCAATAACAATACCATTGACCGGTGAAACTATTCTTGTATATCCAAGATTTGTTTTTGCCTGTTTTACTCCTGCCAGAGCTTTTTTAACCTGTGCCAGAGCAATTTCATATTGAGCTTTTGCAGTATTGTATGCTGTCTCCGCATCATCAAGCTCACTACGAGCAATAAGGTCACGCTTAAAAAGCTCTTGCTTTCTTTTGAAGGTTCTCTGAGCATCTTTTAGTGTAACTTCAGCTTTTAAAAGATTTGCTTTTGCATTGTAAAGGTCTGCTTCAGCCTGTTTTAGATCATTTTCAAAAGGAGTTGGATCAATCTGAGCAATAAGCTGCCCTTTTTTAACTATGGAGTTATAATCAGCATAAAGGGCTATAATTGTTCCAGAGACCCTTGTTCCAACAAGAATTGTTGTTACTGGATTTACATTTCCTGTTGCAGTTACTGTCTGAATAATATCTCCTCTTTGAGCTTTAACTGTTTTAAATTCTGTTTTCTTTGATCCTGAAAAAAGAATGATTAAAACGCCTGAAATGATAATTAAAAATCCTAAGGAAACCAATGCTATTTTTTTCTTTCCTTTCATTCTACCCATCCTACATATCTTTGGATTTGTGCATATGTTACATTGTAGTCATAAATTGCCTGCCAGTATTGAGTGTTTGTCTGTTCATAAAGAACTATGGCATCAACAACTTCTATAGAACTTCCAATTCCAACCTCATATCTTGCCATTGCAAGATCAAGATTTTCCTTTGATTGTTTTAATGTTAGGTTAAGAGTTTCTATTTTTTGGGAAGCTTCTTTTAACTGGGCAAAGAGATTTTTTATTTGTGATGTTATTTGCTGGATCAAGGAGATTTCTTTGTAAGAATAATATTCTGTATCTGCCCTTGCTTCAGAAAGTTTATATTTTGTTGACCATCCACTGAAAAGAGGAAGACTCATTTTGAAAAACAAACTCCATTGTTTATTAAGAGGAAAATCTTCATTAACATATCCATAATTTGCTGAAGCTGTAAATACAGGAAAGTATTCTTTTTTTACCAGTTCTTCTGTTGAAATTGACGCTTTCCTATTAAATCTTATTGCCTGAAGTTGAGGGTTTGTTTCAATGGCTATTTTGATTGCCTCATTTTCATCAAGTTTTCTTATTGCATAATCTTCTTCTTTAATGTCAAACTCTGGCATATCTACTGCTCCCATTGCTACTTTCAGATTTAAAATTGCTTGAGTAAGTTGTTTTTCAGCTGTAATCAAATTAAGTTTTGCATTGCTTACTTCAACCTCTGCCTTTGTTACTTCAATTTTTGGCTTAAGTCCTACATCATAAAATCCTTTTGCAAGCTGAAGATGTTTTTGAGCCTGCTTGAGCACTTCCTTGGCTGTTTCCTTCTGTTTTTTTGCCTTGAGCACGCTGTAATAAGCTTCTTTAACATTATAAATTGTTTGTAAAACAGTGTCTTTATCCTGCCACTGTGTTGCTTTATACAGCTGCTTTTGTACCTGTATCTGCTTAGAAGTTTTCCCAAAGTCAAAAATAGTTTGAGTAAGACCAAGCTGGGCTGAGTATTCTTTTGAGTATTCCCTTGGGATTCTATCCTCTTGATAACTTCTTTGATATCCTAAAGATAAATCTATTTGAGGAAAATAACCAGAACGGGCTTGTCCAATCTTAAAAAAACTTTTATTAACATTAGCCTTAGATGCAAGGATCTCAGGATTTTTTTTTAATGCTATATTAATGCAATCTGTAAGAGTATAAACAGGCTTATTGGTGGACTCTAAAGAGTCAATGCCATAGGCTAAAGATTGCAAAGTCAATAGTACAATTAAGAAAAATCCTGTTCTTAATTTCATTGCTTTCCTATAACATCTTTCAACTTTGCTCCTGTATTAACTGTAACATCCACATATGGAATTACTGACATGCCTGGCCAGAGAGGATAATTCGGATCAAAGGGGGTGTCAATTATTATTCTCACTGGAATTCTTTGAACAACTTTTACGAAGTTTCCAGTAGCATTTTCAGGTGGGAAAAGGCTAAAAACAGCACCTGTGCCAGGTTGAAAACTTGCAACATGACCTTTAAAAACCCTGCCAGGATAGGCATCTACCCTGATTTTAACAGGCTGCCCAACTCTCATTTTTTCTATTTGAGTTTCCTTAAAATTAGCACCTATCCATATATCCTGTTCATCAACAATTGCCATAATAAGTTGTCCTGGACGAACATATTGTCCTGCCTCAACTGATTTTTTTGCTACTCTTCCATCTCTTGGAGAAACAATCAAAGTTCTTTTTAAGTTTATTTCAGCAATTTTCAGTTCTTCCTGAGCTTTTCCTATTTGATACTGCTGGGTTTTTAATTTTACTGTAAGGGTATTTATTAAGGATCTAACTTCTTTTATTTGACTTTCTGCAGCTTTCTCCTGTGCAATTGCTACTTTCAGGGCTGCTTGTTGAGAATCAAATCTGCTTTTTGAAACAAGGTCTTCCTCATAAAGGCCTTTGATTCTTTGAAACTCTTTTTCAGCAAGCTCTCTCTGTGCCTGGGCTGCCTGAAGATTGGCTTGCATTGTCTTAAGTTTTGCCATTGCTTCATTTAACTGAGAGCTTAGTTCTTTTAACTGATTAGACAATGTATTTACATTTTCTTTTTTCGCTCTTACATCTGCTAAATAATCATCTGGTTCTATCTCAACAAGAGGCTCTCCTTTTTTGACTCTCTGGTTATAGTCAACATAAACTTTTACAACTTTTCCTGAAACCTGAGGAGAGATTGGCACTATTGTTCCTTCAACATACGCATCATCTGTGCTTTCGTAAACAATGTAGTAATAAATTTCTTTTGCCATAAAAATCAAAACGCCCACAGCAAGAACAATCAGTAAAGCAATTTTAATCTTTTTTGAATTTTTGAATTTCTCCCTTAAGCCTTTAAAGCTCACTTATTTACCCCCTGAACAACGAGTTCATTACTGGCAAATGCTTTAAGCAATGTTCCAGTTGCCTGTCTAAGCCTAAGTATAGCAAGCTGATAGTTATACTGGGCTTCCATAAGCTTTTTCTCAGCAGTTACAAGAAATGTATTTGCATCAGTTACATCAAGGCTTGAAGCAAGCCCAAATTGATATTGCTTGAATACAGAGTTAAAGTTATCTCTTGCGTATGTTACTTCATCCTGAAGAGATTTAATCGTATCTCTTTGGGTTATGTAATCATGATAAGCTGCTTCAACATCTATAAAAACTTCCTTAACTGTATCTTCATACTGAAGCTCAGCCTGTTTTAGTTTTGCTTTAGCTTCTGAAAGTTCTGCTCTTCTTAGTCCTCCTTCAAATATTGGAAAGTTAATTGAGGCAATGGCATAGGTTGATTCTTTATTTGTCATTTGATTTGAGGGAGTCTGGTTAAGTTTTTGATAGGTAGCAGAAAGACTTAAATAAGGAAAAAAGGAGCCAATTACATAGTTTACATTTTTTTTAGCTATTTCCTTTGAAATTAAAGCAGCTTTAATCTCTGGTCTTAATTCTTTTGCCAGAGCTTTAACATGCTGAACATTAAGGTTTAAATAAGGATCATTGAGCTTTCCCTCCAGTATTTCAAAATCTCCTTCAATTCCTGCATCTCTTGCTAAAACAGCTTTTGCCACTTTCAGGTTATTTTTTGCTGATATTAAATCAGCTTCTGCTCCACTGAGCTCAGCCTCTGCTCTTAAAAGGTCAGTTTTTGTAACTTCTCCAACCTTGAGCCTAATCTTTGCTGCGTCTCTGTGTTTTTTTAATCTCTGAACATTACTTTCAGCAATCTCCACTGCTCTTTTTGCTTTGAGATAGTTATAAAGGTCAGTAGCAACCCTGAGAAGATACTGCTCTTTAAATGAATTCACTTCAAATTCTGTTTTTGTAAAAGCATCCTTTGAGATTGAATAATTTGTAAATTCTTTACCTCCAAGAGAAAGCTTTTCTTCTATGCTCACTGCCCATAAAAAGCTTTTGTCAGGTTGAATTATCTGATTGTTCACAAGCTTTTCTTTACTGTAATCAGTATATTTGCCAGAAGCTGTTAAAGTGGGAAGAAGCCCTGCCAGAGCTTTGTATTTTCCTTCCTTTGAGATTGTTATATTTTCTTCAGCAATTCTTACTTTTTCAGCTTTTTTAAGAGCAAGGGAGAAAACATCTGAAATTGTTAAATTTTGCTCTGCAAATGCCTGCTCAGAAAAAATAAAAAATAACAAAAAAAGTAATATTTTAAATTTCATTCATTCCTCCTAGTTCCTTCGTAAAATATCTCAATGTAAGTTTGTAAGGCTTTTTTTGAATCTATTTTTTTCCTGAAAATCTCTTTTTTAATGAAAAGATTAAAGAGCATTCCAAAGTATGCAAGAGAGGCATATATGGTGTTTAAATCTTTTCTTATTATTCCATTATTTTTAAGCTCATCCAAATAAGAAGCAAAAACAAGATAAACTTCATGAATCATTTTGCTGTGGATTGCTCTTATTTCAGCAGGATATTGAAAAATTTCTGTATGCATTATACATATAAGGTCTCTCTTTTTTTTTAGCAAATCAAAATAATACTTGGCAATAGTCTGCAGGGCTTCTTTATACTCCATATTTTTCAATCTTGGAAGAAGGTCTTTAAGTGTGGGCAGGAACGATTGACTTTCAAGCACTTCTATAAAAAGCTTTTCTTTTGAAATAAAATACCTGAAAAGAGTCACTTCTGCAACATTTGCTTCCTTTGCTATTTCCTTTGTAGTTGTTCCAAGATATCCCTTCTGGGAAAAAAGCTTTAATGCAGCTTTAAGAATTTTTCCTTTCGTATCTCTCATGGTAGTAATTACTAACATACACCAAGAAAAAATACAATGTCAAGATGAACTTTAAAATGATAGTTGATTACTATTTGATTTATGCAGTAAAATTATAAATTACTTTAATATTAAGGAGAAACTTATGAAAATAAGAGGAAAAGTCTGGAAATTTGGTGATAACATTGACACAGATGCCATTATCCCTGCCAGATACCTTAATACATCTGATCCAAAAGAGCTTGCAAAGCATGTTATGGAAGATGCGGATAAGGATTTTCCTTCAAAAGTAAAGCCCGGAGATATAATCATTGCAGGAAAAAACTTTGGATGTGGCTCCTCCCGTGAGCATGCTCCGATTGCAATTAAGGCAGCTGGAATTAAGGCAGTTGTTGCAAAAAGCTTTGCAAGAATATTTTTCAGGAATGCCTTCAATATCGGGTTACCAATTTTTGAGGTTCCTGAGCTTATTGATGAGGCAACTGAAGGAGATGAAATAGAGATTGATATGGATAGTGGTGAGATTGTTAATTTAGCAAAAGGTAAAAGATACAAAACAAAACCAATTCCAGCTTTTATGCAGGAATTAATTAAAGCTGGTGGACTTGTTGAATGGACAAAAAAGAGATTAGCTAAGGAGGTAATAAAATGAAGACCTACAAAATTGCTGTAATTCCAGGAGATGGAACAGGACCTGAAGTTATTCGTGAGGGAATAAAAGTTCTTGATGCAGTAAGCCAGAGGCTGGGATTTAAGCTTGATTACACCTATTATGATTTTGGTGGCGAGAGATATCTTCGCACAGGTGAGACTCTTCCTGACAGCGCAATACAAGAGCTTAAAAAATTCGATGCCATATATCTCGGAGCAATTGGTCATCCTCAGGTTAAACCAGGCATTCTTGAGAAAGGGATACTTTTGAGACTCAGATTTGAACTTGACCAGTACGTAAATCTTCGTCCTGTAAAGCTTTACCCAGGAGTTGATTGTCCTCTTAAAGATAAAAAGCCTGAAGACATAGATTTTGTTGTTGTGAGAGAAAATACAGAGGGGCTTTATACAGGTTCAGGTGGTTTTCTTAAGAAAGGAACACCAGATGAAGTAGCGATTCAGGTTTCAATAAACACCCGTAAGGGTGTTGAAAGATGTATAAGATTTGCTTTTGAATACTGCAGAAAGCGTAATAAAAAGAAGAAACTTACCCTGTGCGGTAAAACAAATGTTTTAACCTTTGCCTTTGACCTGTGGGAAAGAACTTTTTATGAAGTAGCAAAAGAATATCCTGATATTACAACAGATTATGCCCATGTGGATGCCATAACAATGTGGTTTGTAAAAAATCCTGAGTGGTTTGATGTTATTGTAACTGACAATATGTTTGGAGATATCATTACAGATCTTGGTGCAATGATTCAAGGTGGAATGGGTATTGCTGCAGGAGGGAATATAAATCCTCAGGGTGTTTCAATGTTTGAGCCAATTGGCGGCTCTGCACCGAAATACACAGGTAAAAATGTAATAAATCCTTTAGCTGCCATATGCGCAGGTGGGATGATGCTTGAGCATCTTGGTGAGGAAGCTGGAGGAAAACTTATTGAAATGGCAGTTATTGAAGTCACAAGCAAACATCTTAAAAGTCTTGCAGCAGGCAAAATGGGATATACAACCCGGGAAGTTGGCGATTTGGTTGCAAAATATGTAACAGAATTGCCTTTGGAGGGATAAAAATGCTTAAAAAGAAGGAAAAATATGTTGTAGCAGTTGTAGGTGCAACAGGAGCAGTTGGAAATGAGATGATTGCTGTTCTTGAGGAAAGAGATTTTCCAGTTGAAAGATTAAGGCTTTTTGCTTCAGAAAGAAGTGAAGGAGTAAAGCTTAATTTTAAAGGAGAGGAAATCGCAGTTGAGACTTTGAAAGAAGATTCCTTTCAAGACATAGATATAGCTCTTTTTTCAGCAGGTGCAGAAAGGTCTAAGATATGGGCACCAATTGCTGCAAAAAGTGGATGTGTTGTTATTGACAACTCAAGCCAGTGGAGAATGGATCCTGAGGTTCCTCTTGTTGTTCCTGAAGTAAATCCTCATGATCTTAAATGGCACAAAGGAATAATTGCAAATCCCAATTGTTCCACGATTCAGATGGTTGTTGCATTGAAGCCAATTCATGATGTGGCAAAAATAAAAAGAGTTGTGGTTACTACTTTTCAAGCAGTCTCTGGAACAGGGAAAAAAGCAATGGATGAGCTTCTTCAGCAAACAGTAGATCTACTTAATTTCAGAGAAATAAAAATAGAAGTTTATCCCCATCAGATTGCTTTTAATGTTTTGCCTCACATAGACAAGTTTCTTGAAAATGGTTACACAAAAGAAGAGATGAAAATGGTTAATGAAACAAAGAAGATAATGGGAGATCCGACAATCAGGGTTACTGCTACTACAGTCCGAGTTCCTGTTTTTAGAGGGCACAGTGAAAGCGTTAATATAGAAACTGAAAAAAAGATTACTGCTAAAGAAGTGCGAGAACTTCTCAGTAAAGCACCTGGTGTGGTTGTTATGGACAATCCTGAAAAAAATGAGTATCCTCTGCCAATTTATGCTTCAGGAAGGGATGAGGTTTTTGTTGGAAGAATTCGTGAGGATGAGTCAATTGAAAATGGAATAAATATGTGGATTGTATCAGACAATCTTCGTAAAGGTGCGGCTTTGAATGCTGTTCAGATAGCAGAAGAGCTAATAAAAATGGCAAAATAGATTGAATCAATTAAAACGAGGAGGATATAAATGTTAGGAGACAGAAAGGATTACATTTTTACATCAGAGTCAGTAACAGAGGGACATCCAGATAAAGTTGCTGATCAAATATCAGATGCAATTCTTGATGCAATGATTTCAAAGGATCCCTATGCAAGAGTAGCTTGTGAAACATTGGTTACTACAGGGCTTGTAATGGTTGCTGGTGAGATTACAACAGAATGTTATGTTGATATTCCCTCAGTAATAAGGGAAACTGTTAAAGAAATTGGATATACCCGTGCAAAGTATGGCTTTGATTATGAGACATGTGCTGTTATTACATCAATCCATGAACAGTCTCCTGATATTGCAATGGGAGTTGACCCAGGTGGTGCAGGTGATCAGGGGCTTATGTTTGGCTTTGCTTGCGATGAAACAGAAGAGCTCATGCCAATGCCTATTATGCTTGCTCATAAACTTGCCATGAAGCTTGCAGAGGTTAGAAAAAAAGATATTCTTACCTATCTCAGGCCTGATGGAAAAACTCAGGTTACAGTAGAATACAGAGATGGTAGACCCTATCAGGTACGTAGCGTTGTAGTTTCAGCTCAGCATGCACCAGATATTACATTGAGAGAATTAAGAGAAGATATAGTTGAAAAAGTTATAAAACCTGTTATACCAAAAGAGCTTCTTGATGAAGAAAGTGTTCAATACTTTATTAATCCCACAGGTAGATTTGTAATTGGTGGACCAATGGGAGATACAGGTCTTACAGGAAGAAAAATTATTGTTGACACCTATGGAGGCATAGCAAGACACGGTGGAGGATGTTTTTCAGGTAAAGATCCAACAAAGGTAGATCGTTCTGGCTCATATATGGCAAGGTATATTGCAAAAAATCTTGTTGCAGCAGGACTGTGCAAGAGAATAGAGATTCAGATTGCTTATGTAATTGGAATTCCAGAGCCTGTTTCAGTTTATATCAATACCTTTGGAACAGGTAAAATAGAAGACTTTAAATTAGAAGAAGTGGTTAAAAAAGTTTTTGATTTAACACCAAAAGGAATTATTGATAAGCTTAAGCTTCGCAGACCAATATACAAGAAAACAGCTGCCTATGGTCATTTTGGAAGACCTGATCCTGATTTTACATGGGAGCAAACAGACATGGCAGATATTTTAAGAAAGGAGGCAGAGCTTTGTTAAAACACGATATAAAGGATATAAAATTAGCTCAAAAAGGCAAACTCAGAATTGAATGGGCAGAGATGGATATGCCTGTTTTAAGAATGATCAGGGAAAGATTTAAAAAAGAAAAGCCTTTGAAAGGAGTAAAAATTGCTGCATGCCTTCATGTGACAACAGAGACAGCCAATTTAATGATTACTCTTAAAGAAGCTGGAGCAGATCTTGCACTATGTGCATCAAATCCTTTAAGCACTCAAGATGATGTAGCTGCAGCTCTTGTTAAATTTTATAAAATTCCAGTTTTTGCAATTAAAGGTGAGGACAGAGATACATATTACAAGCATATTTATCAGGTTCTTGATATAAAACCACATATAACAATGGATGACGGAGCAGATTTGATATCAACGCTTCATAAAGAAAAAACACAGCTTCTTCAAAATGTTTTAGGAGGAACAGAAGAAACTACAACAGGAGTAATCCGGCTGAGAGCAATGGCAGAGGATGGAGCACTTCAGTATCCTGTTATTGCTGTAAATGATGCCTATACAAAACATCTTTTTGACAACCGTTACGGAACAGGACAGAGCACAATAGATGGAATTTTGAGAGCAACAAACAGACTTCTTGCTGGAAGTGTTTTTGTTGTATGCGGCTACGGCTGGTGTGGTAGAGGTGTTGCTATGAGAGCAAGGGGAATGGGTGCAAGAGTTATTGTCACAGAAGTTGATCCACTTAAAGCACTTGAAGCAGTAATGGATGGCTTTGATGTAATGCCAGGACTTGAAGCAGCAAAATCAGGAGATATTTTTGTAACTGTTACAGGTAACATTAATGTGCTTACTGATAAACACTTTCTTAAAATGAAGGATGGAAGCATAGTAGCAAATACAGGGCATTTTAATGTAGAGATAGATATTGAAAGCTTAGAAAAAATCTCAAAATCAAAGAGAACAGTAAGAGATTTCGTAGAAGAATATACACTTAAAAATGGAAAAAGAATTTATCTTCTTGCACAGGGTCGTCTTGTAAACTTGTCTGCAGCAGAAGGACATCCAGCAGCAGTTATGGACATGAGTTTTGCAAATCAGGCTCTTTCTGCTGAATATATATATAAAAATGCAAAAAAACTTGAAAAAAAGGTATATTCTGTGCCTGCAGAGATTGACAGAGAAATTGCAAGACTAAAACTTGAGGCTATGGGTATAAAGATTGACATTTTAACAGAGGAGCAATATAAGTATTTACACAGCTGGCAGATGGGGACGTGAATTTTCCTGAAAGACTATCTGTAGAAATTACGACAAAATGTAATCTTCATTGTGAAATCTGTCCTAAGCAGAGCCCCAATTATCATCAGCCTGACATTGATATGAATTTGGAGACATTTGAAAAACTTAAAACCGTTTTTCCTCATTTAAAAAGTCTTGTATTAAACGGAATCGGGGAGCCTCTATTACATCCAGAACTTGAAAAATTTATTGCTTTTGCAAAAACTTACATGCCTGAGAATTCCTATATCGGATTTCAAACAAATGGAGCATTGTTAAATGATGAAAAACTGAAAGAGCTTATTAAGGCAGGTTTGAACAAAGTCTGTGTTTCTATTGATAGTCTTACGCCTCTTAGCGGGCTTCATGATCCTGAATTTGGAGAAAAAGCCCTTGATGTTATTGTCAGGGCAAAATCAAATGGAGCAAACAATCTTAAAAGCGGGATAGAAATTGTTATAACTACTGATAACCTTGAACAGATTGTTTCTACAGTGAGAGAGAGTTTGAAATATGGCATTGATTTTATAATTCTTTCACATCTTATTCCCTATTCACCGGAAAATTCAAAGAAAGTTGCTTATGAAACAAACAATGAAGAGTCAGTAAAAATTTTTAAAAAATGGATAAGCTCACTTGAAAATAAAGGATACACAATAAATGACTGGCTTGAACTCATGAAGAAAAAAGCTTTGCCAGAATTTTTCCCAGAAGAAAATGAGCCAATGAAGTTTTTTAAAGCCATGTATGATGAAGCTGCAGAAAAAGGACTTACGCTTCATATGCAAAATCTTATAAACAGAGATGATGAGTTAATCAATGCTGTCAAGGCTGTGCTTGAAGAAGTTGAAAAATTATGCAGAAAAGCGAATATTTCCGCTCAGATTCCAGGAACAAATCCTGTACCTCAGAGAAAATGCGATTTTCTTGAAGAAAAATGCATGTATGTGGGAGTAGATGGAGAAGTCTCGCCATGTTATTTCCTATGGCACAGTTTTACATGCTACATTGGTGGGCTTAAAAAGGCTATTAAACGATGGAGCTTTGGCAATGTAATACAAAAGGATCCAATAGAGATTTTTAATTGTCCTTCATATCGTCAATTTATTGAATCTGTTCTAAGATATGATTTCCCCTACTGTTATGACTGCAATTTTGCTCTCTGTGACCTAATGGAATTTGAAGAGTTTCTTTATGATTGCTATACCAACACTGTTCCCTGCGGAGCCTGCCTGTGGTGTGGCGGATTGTTTTATTGTATGATATAATTGAACATCTATAAAAAAAAAGGAGGTGCTATATGAAGATTTTAAGAATTGACATGAGTGACTTAGTAGCAAAGTTTGAAGAATTGGGTGAGTATGAAGGACTTGGTGGAAGAGCTCTTACATCAGCAATTATTTCAAAAGAAGTTGATCCTCTGTGTCATCCCCTGAGCACTGACAATAAACTTGTAATTGCCTGTGGACTTCTTGGTGGAACAGCTGCTGCCATGTCAGGAAGGACTTCTGTTGGTTGCAAAAGTCCTCTTACAGGAGGAATTAAAGAGGCAAATGCTGGTGGACAGGCTGGACAGGTTCTTGGAAGACTCGGAATCGCAGCAATTGTTCTTGAAGGCAAACCAAAAGGAGATGACACATATAAAATTTACATTAACAAAGAGGGAGTCAAGATTGAAAAGGACAACTCCCTTAAGATGCTTTCTAATTATGATTTAATTGAAAAGATGAAAAAGGAATATGGTGAAAAAATAGCTTGTGTGAGCATTGGTCCTGCGGGAGAGATGAAACTCTCAGGAGCCTCAGTAGCAATAACAGATATGGAAATAAGACCTACCAGGCATGCAGGCCGTGGTGGTGTTGGAGCTGTAATGGGATCAAAGGGAGTAAAAGTTATTGTTCTTGATGATACGGGAACAACTCCAAGACAGCCAAAGGATGCCGAAGCCTTTAAAGATGCAAACAAACGCTTTGTCGCCGGGCTTCAGAAACATCCTGTAACCGGACAAGGTCTTCCTGCCTATGGAACTAATGTGCTCACGAACATAATAAATGAAGTTGGTGCATATCCAACTTACAACTTTAAAGAAGGAAGATTTCAAGGAGCAAGGAAAATCAGTGGTGAAGTTGAGGCAGAGCTTGAAAAACAAAGAGGTGGAAATCCAACTCATGGCTGTCACCGTGGATGCGTAATTCGCTGCTCAGGAATTTATCATGATAAAGATGGTCACTACCTTACAAAACAGCCTGAGTATGAGACAGTCTGGGCATTGGGTGGAAATTGCGGGATTGATGACATAGACAAAATTGCGATGATGGATTTTTTATGCGATAACTACGGATTGGATACAATTGAAATGGGTGCGACAATAGCAGTTGCTATGGAAGCAGGACTTCTTAATTGGGGTGATGCTGATGGTGCAATAAATCTGCTTCATGAAGTAGGCAAAGGAACTCCTCTTGGAAGGATTATCGGCAATGGTGCAGCTTTCACAGGCAGAGCCTTTGGAGTTGAAAGAGTTCCTGTTGTCAAAGGACAGGCTCTTCCTGCCTATGATCCGAGAGCAGTTCAAGGCATAGGAGTTACTTATGCAACAAGTCCTATGGGCGCAGATCATACAGCAGGATATTCAATTGCACTTAATGTCTTAAAAACAGGTGGGTTTATTGATCCTCTAAAACCAGAAGGACAGGTTGATCTCTCCCGTAATCTTCAGATTGCAACAGCCTTTATTGACTCAACAGGAATGTGCCTGTTTATAGCCTTTGCTTTACTTGATCAGCCAGAGACAAATCAGGCACTTCTTGACATGCTAAATGCCTTTTATGGCTGGACAATGACTGATAAAGATGTTGTTGAATATGGTAAAAAGGTTCTCAAATTTGAAAGAGATTTTAATACCCGTGCAGGATTTACAAAACAGCATGACAGACTTCCGAGATTCTTCTATAAAGAGCCGATTCCACCACATAATGTTGTATTTCAAGTAAAAGACGAAGAGCTTGATCAGGTTTTTAATTGGTAAAAAATTAGGAGCCTGCATTATATGCAGGCTCCAGCACCTTTATGAAAGTCACAGTAAAACTATTTGGAGGAATAACATCAGCAAAAGATTTTCCAAAGAATGAAGAGGGAGATCTTTTTGTAGAACTTACAGCAGAGAGTTCTGTTGGTCAGCTGATTGATGAGCTTTCATTAAATAAAAAACCTTTTATAATTGTCCTCAATGGAGTCATTCTTCATGACCTAACAATAAAGCTTAAAGATGGAGATGAATTAAGTCTTTTTCCCCCAATAGCAGGCGGATTACTTAATTGAAAATTCTTCTCATAATAAAAATTTTTTATTTTTTCTTGACAAAATCTCTTTAAAAATTTTAAACTGCATTTAACAAAATTAAACAAAGGAGGTTTGGTAATGGACAGGGAATTATTAAACAAAATGTTTGAGTTTCATGGTCACAAATGCTGGGCTTCTGCAT
>NZ_JBMFOO010000015.1:0-42059 GCF_049969575.1 Thermodesulfovibrio sp.
TTAGCAATTTCTTCTCTCCATATTTTTATTGCTGTATCCAGCTTGCCCTTTGTAGCAAAAGGAAAGAGTATGCCCGTATGAATGCTTTCATGAAGTGCCTCTTTTATTTTGGCTAAAGCTACTGATGCTGAAGTATCCTGAAAACCTGTATCAATAGCTCTCTCTAAAAAAGATGTAATTGAATAAAGCTCCTTTGTATTTATTCCTGCCTTTTGAGTTAAAAAAGAAGTATTGATAAAAATTTCC
This sequence comes from Thermodesulfovibrio sp., assembly GCF_049969575.1. NCBI lineage: Bacteria > Pseudomonadati > Nitrospirota > Thermodesulfovibrionia > Thermodesulfovibrionales > Thermodesulfovibrionaceae > Thermodesulfovibrio > Thermodesulfovibrio sp. The sequence continues at coordinate 247 of NZ_JBMFOO010000015.1, forward strand.
CGTGATAGATTAAAAATAATCTCTCCTGGTAATTTTCTTATAATTCTTCCTTTATTTTTGGTCTCAATTTTTACTGGATTTCCATTCTTAAATATTTTATATCCATCGTAATTTCTTATAATCTGATAGAAATCATTTTCCGATTCAATCTCTATCTTAATGGTGCCATTGTGTAAAAGATGAGAGCCTTTTAGAGGATATAGGGCTTCAAGCATAGAGTTTGCAAGAAGGGATTTGCCAGCTTCATTTTTGTCAAAAATAATACAGCAGGGATGTTCAAAAATAAATTCCCTTAGCCTGTATATTCCTACATTTTCTATGAATACTCTTTTTATTTTAATCATAAAATTTTGGTATTAATGTTTTCCCGGCAAAAGCATCAAGTCCGTATATTAAAGCATCTTCAATAATTTGTTTTTCCTCATCCTTTGCCACTTCTCTCATTTTGAGCATTTCATTAATAAAGAGTCCAATCGTTGTTTCTGGTGAGATTTCCTTTAATCTCTCAAATCTCTCAATATCAAATTTTGTGAATTCAGAAATATCAAATAAAATTTTATGTTCAGAAAAAAGTTCTTTTAAATAGCTAATATTTAAATCTCCCATGCCTTTGATTTTTAAAATAAAAAGGGTATCCTGAGGAGCATCACTCTCTGTGATTTCAGTAGATATTATATTTTTGACTTTTTCAATATTTTGAGAGGCTGAAATCTCAATTTTTTTGATGGAAAAATCACTTAACCCTACAAATTCTGTTTCAATTTTTGTTTTACCACTGTCTTTTACAATTTCAACAATCAGTCCACCCCTTTTACCATATTCATAGATTGAAGTTGGCACCATACTTCCTGAATAGGCTGCCTTTATTCCTGAGTCATCATAGATTTCCGAGTAATTATGATAATGTCCTAAAGCAATGTAATCAAAGCCTGATTTTAAAATATCACTGTCTTCAAAGGGATGCCAGATTTCTTTGCCTTCAGGATTAAAGTTAATTCTTGATGCGTGAATAACTGCTATATTAATTTTTGCTGGATTAATATTTATAGATTTATCAAAAGCTCTTGCCTGTCTATTGAGACAGGGCTTGCCATAAATATTAACATTATCAGAGCTGAAAAATGAAAATTTGGGCTTTTTAAATATTTTCACATTTTCTTGCCATCCTTTAAATCTGAGTATATTAAGAAGTTTTTCATCATATGGACAATTAGGTGCTAAAAAATCATGATTTCCAGGTGAAATAATAACAGGTTTTGGATAGATTAATTCAAAAACTTCGTTTAAAAACTCTATATCTTCCCTGTAAATTTTATCATTTTCAAAAAAATCTCCTGCCACTATCATGGCATCAAGCTGCTTTTCTTTAATGATTTTAAATGCTTTTAAAAGAGCTTGTTTACAATAGTTAAGTCTATCTATTCCCTTGATTTTTAAACCTAAATGAAGGTCAGAAATTTGTAAAAAATTAAATTTCATTCTTTTATTATAAAAAAATACTTGACATTATATGAAAAATTTGGTATTGTTTACATCAAATCCTTAATTTATCAATAAAAAGGAGGTAAGTAGTTATGACAAAGGCAGAATTAGTAAGCAAAATTGCAGGGAAGGCAGAGCTTACAAAGGCTGAGGCAGCGAAGGCACTGGATGCTACAATTGATGCGATTAAAGAAGCTCTCAAAAAAGGCGACAAGGTTACATTAGTAGGTTTTGGCAGCTTCTATGTTTCAAAGAGAAAGGCAAGAAAGGGAAGAAATCCAAGAACTGGACAGGAAATTAAGATTCCTGCAACAAAAGTTCCTAAATTTACAGCAGGAAAATCTTTGAAAGAAGCAGTAAAGTAATCTTTGAAAATTTATTTTAGGGGGGAGGAGAAAATCTTCCCCCTTAAATACTTTTTAAAAGTGAAGGATTGGTCTGAGTTTTTTTTAAAACATATCTTCAGAGAAAAAATTCCTCCGAAACAGCAATTAAAAAATTTAATTCTAAAAGCTTCTGAGCTTTTTACTTTTTCAGATTTTAAAAGACCTATAGATTACATGAAAAATCAGGATATTTTAAAAGGGTATCTTGCCTATTTTTTCCCTGTAAATTTGTCAAAAGTATATGGAATTCTTAAGGAGCTTTTCAGGCATCCTTCAATTTCTCATAAAAAAGATTTAAAAATAGTTGACATTGGTTGTGGTCCCTGTCCAGCAGTTCTGCCAGTTTTTAAGCTATTTGAGCAAGGAATAATTTCAGCAGGCTATATCAGATATGAAGGTGTTGAATTAGAAGATCAGGCTATGAATTTTGCAAAGGAAATGATTGAGAGATTTAAACCATATAATTTGTCAGTAAATTATGAATTTTTAAAAGCTGATGCATCAGATGTAAAAACTTATGTTGAATTGAAAGAATTAAAACCTGACATAATGATTTTTTCAAATTCTATGGGAGAACTATTCGATAAACAAGGAATAAGCCAGGAGGACTTTATAAAATTCATAAAGTATTTTATTTATCGTAATGAAAATTTTACTCTAATTATTATTGAACCAGCAACTAAAAGAAGTTCTATGAGGCTTCATAGACTCAGAGATAGCCTGATTGATGAGCTTAAACTTTATCCTTACAGCCCTTGTCTGAATAATCTTGCATGTTCTGCTCTTAAAGCAAACAACTGGTGTTATGAAGAAAGGAGATGGATTCCTCCAGAATATCTCTCGTTTTTAAGCGCAGTGGGACTGCAGGTAAATTATCTTAAATTTAGCTATGTAATTTTAAGAAAAGATGGGATAAACATAAAAGATACTTTTCCAGAACATGAGATGGTTATAAAAAACACTTCCCATCTTCTCAATGAAAAAGGAAAAAGCAGATTATGGGGATGCTGGGATGGAAGACTTGTTGATATTGAGAGATTAAAAAGAGACTATATAGAAGATGATTGCTGGCTGAAAATTAAAAAAGGCTGCTATTTTTCTTTTTCTGAGTTTATTGAAGTCTCAGAAAAAAAAGTCCGCATTCCTAAAAATTCTAAAATAGAAATTTTTTACTGTCCTGAAATTGTATCTTTTATTTCCTTGTAGGCAAGACGGGCAATCGCTCCTGCAGTATGAACTTTAAGTTCCTTTTTATTTTCACCTGAAGCTTCTTCTAATTCTTTAATCTTCTTTAATGCTATCTCAGGGTCTGAGCGAAGTATCATTCTTACTGTATTTTTTGTAATTCCTACTATGCTCGCTATTTCTTCCTCGCTTTTTAAAAATTTTTCTTTAAGCACAACTGCATAAGAAGCCCTTGCTAAAGCAGGAAGCCATGTAAGACTTCTGTATTCAGCAAGTTTTCTAATTCCACCAAGAAGCTCAATTGTTTTGAAAAAAACTTTTTGTGTAATCTCCTCAACATCAGAAGATTCATCTTTTTGAGGCTTGACTTCAATAACCATTTTTTACCTCCCAATAGGTTCAAGGATTTTTACAAGTCCTGTTTCTGTTATTTCAAGAAAATGCGTTTTTGTATCATGACCTGAAAGTCTACAACCATCAATTCTAAAAAGTCTTACAATATCACCGATTTCTTTTTTATAAAGTTTCATTTTGTATGCAGAATCAACCAGTTCTTTAGCTAAAACCATTGTTCCATCAACAATGTGTCCTACAGCATATCCTCCTGCAGCCTCTGCAGTAAGTTCTTCGTGTCCGCTTCTTTTTTGTGATACAAGGAGTGCTGTTTGATACCATTTTTTTAAAAAATTGAAAATTTGCCTTACCACAACTCTTGCAAGCATTTCTTTATTTTCAAAAAGCCCTGTAACAGAATCAATCACTGTAAATTTAACTTTATAGTTCTGAATTACATAGGCGAGAGTGGAAAGAAGTTCAGGAATATTTTCCCTTAAGCTTCCATAGGAAGCAGCATCAATCAAAATTATGTTGTCTTCAAATTTCTCAAAATTATATCCCATTGCCTGCGCTCTGAGCCTAAGCCCAGCAACAAGAAAGTTTGCAGGAGCCTCAACAGTTATAAAGGCTACTTTATATCCCTTTCTTGCCTGTTCTACAGCAAATTGTTCAACCATTAATGATTTTCCTGTGTCTGAAACTCCTGTAATATTAAAAACAGAGTAGGCTGGAATTCCTCCAAGAGGCTGATTAATAAGCTTACCATCTTTTAGTGTAACTATATAAAAAAGCTTGTCAAGCCCTTCAATTCCTGTTGAGACTCCTTCTATTTCTGGAGCTTTTTCAAGTGCCTGTTTAGCTGTAAATATAGCCTTCTTAACAGGCTCAGGATATTCTTTCTGTTCTTTTAATGTTTCTGTAATTTCAGTTTCCTTTTTCATTTTATGTCTTCAAATTTTTAATCAACTCTTCCACTGTAATGGCAGGCATTGTCATGAGTTGAACTGTGCCTCTTGAACCAAGTTCAACAGACATTTTCATCACTGTGATATTATCTGGAGCCTCAATAATGTTTACAAAATCATAGGGTCCAAGAACAGCATACTGCGCAATTAGCCTGACTCCCATTTTTTCAATCTCCTTGTTGACTTCAGTAATTCTTTCAGGCCTTTCCTTTAAAGTCTCTCTTCCTTCATCTGTAAGAGTGCTTAAAATAACATAGTAAGGCATAATACACCTCCATTATTTTTTTAAATTATACCAATTTTTTTAGTAAATTTTTTATAATTAAATTATGGATTACATGGTGATTTTCATAACAGCACCTAATGAAGAGGAAGCAATAAAAATAGCAAAAACTCTTGTTGAAGAAAAACTTGCAGGTTGCGTAAATATCATAAAAAATATTCGTTCCATTTATTCCTGGCAGGACAAAATTGAGGATGAGCCAGAAGTTCTGATGATAGTTAAAACACGCTCTGAGTTGTTTGAAGAGCTTGAAAAAAGAGTAAAATCACTTCATTCCTATACAGTGCCCGAGATTATAGGATTAAAAATTAAAAAAGGCAGTGAAAGCTATTTAAACTGGCTTAGTGAGGTTACAAAATGAAAGAGGAAGCTTATACTTCTTTGATCTGTAAGAAATTTTGCAACTACTATAAACCTGGCAAAGAAACTGAATTATGCGGAGGATATTTTTATCTCAAGCAATATATTACCTCTCGTGAGTTAGATGGAATTATTGAGATATTTCATTTAAATAATGAGGCAGTACCAGTTCAGGGTTTATCCTTCCTCTGTGATAAATGCGATTTTAGAGAAGATGGATGTGATTTCTTTGTCAATAAAAGCCAGATACCCTGTGGAGGATATCTGATAATTAGCAGACTCCTTTATTATTTAAATTTCTGAAAAAGGAGGAAGTGTAGTTTTTCTTACTCTCACTGTATTTGCATGTGCTTGCAGTCCCTCAAGGCTTGCAAGCACCTCAACATATGAAGCAAGTTTATTAAATCCTTTTTTGCCAACCTTTATAAGAGAACTTCTTTTTAAAAAATCATAAACTCCTAAGGGAGAGAAAAATCTTGCAGTTCCAGATGTTGGAAGAGTATGATTTGGTCCTGCCACATAGTCTCCAATGGGCTCAGGAGTCCATTGCCCTAAGAATATCGCTCCAGCGTTTTTTAAAAGGGGTAACAGTTTTTCAGGATTTTCTGTCATAATCTCAAGATGTTCCGGTGCAATCTCATTGGCAACATCACATGCTTCATTCAAAGATTTAACAATTATAATGGCTCCGAAGTTTTTAAGAGATTTTTTAGCTATTGATGCCTTTGGTAAAGATTTAAGCTGTACTGATATTTCCTTTTTTACTGCCTCTGAAAGCTTTTCAGAATTTGTGACAAGAATGCTACATGCCATCTCATCGTGTTCAGCCTGACTGAGCATATCAGCAGCTACAAAGGCTGGGATTGCTGAGCTGTCAGCAATAATAAGAATTTCACTCGGTCCTGCAATCATGTCTATGTCCACTTCACCGAAAACAAGCTTTTTAGCTGTTGCCACATAAATATTTCCCGGTCCTACGATTTTATCAACCTTTTTTACTGTCTCAGTTCCATAAGCCATTGCTCCTATTGCCTGTGCTCCTCCAATTCTGTAGACTTCCTTTATTCCGAGAAGATGTAAAGCAGCACATACTGTTGAATTTAGTTCTCCATGAGGCGTGGGAACACATATTGCAATCTCCCTTACTCCTGCAACCTGAGCAGGAATAATATTCATGAGAACCGTTGACGGATATGAAGCTTTGCCTCCTGGAACATACGCTCCTAAACGCTCAATAGGTCTTATTAGCTGTCCAAGGGTAATATCTTCCTCTTCATACTGCCAGGAGTTTTCAAGTTGATGTTCATGAAACTTACGGATTCTTTCTGAAGCAAACCTGAGTGCATCAATGACTTCCTTTGAGACATTATCTGCCTTTTTTTTGATTTCATCAGGTTCAATTTTAAGAGGAAGGTTGTGTCTGTCAAACAACTTTGTATATTTAATTAGGGCTTTATCTCTTTTTTTCTTAACTTCATTGAGGATTTTTTTAACATTTTCTTCAATTTCAGGCTCAGATGTTGACCTTTTACGGAGTTTTTTTATAAACCTTTCAAGCTCTATTTTATCTTTGATCGTAAGCATAAACCCAATCCAACCTGCTTTTCAGTAACTGTATCTCTAACTATAGCCTCATAGATATCTTCTGCTGTTACTATACTTCCACCGGGTCTTCCATATAAATAAACTTCAGCCATGCCATTTACAGCAAGCCTTACATCTTCAACCATCTGTCCTGCATTGAATTCAACAACAATGAATTTTTCAATTTCCTGAGCAAGCTGTCTTATTGGCTCTTCAGGAAATGGAAAGAGTGTGATTGGTCTTAAAAGTCCTATTTTAATTCCTTCCCTTCTGAGCCTTTTTATTGCTGAAATTGAGATTCGTGCGGCAGAACCGAAGGCTACAATAACAACCTCTGCATCCTCAATAAAGTAGGTCTCATATCTGACTTCCTTTTCTTTCCACTGTTGATATTTTTCCTGTAGCTTCCAGTTGCGTTTTTCAAGCTCTCCTTCTCCCATAAAAAGAGTTCTTATGAAACGGGATGGTCTTCCTTTTGCTCCAGTTAAAGCCCAGGAGGATTTATCAAAAGTTTTTAATTCTGGAAATCTCTGAACAACGGGCTCCATCATCTGGGCAATTACTCCGTCTCCAAGAATCATTACTGGATTTCTCCATTCGTCTGCCTTTTCAAAGGCAAGTATTGTATAATCCCACATCTCCTGAACACTGAAGGGAGCATATACAAGCAAACGATAATCTCCATGTCCTCCCCCTTTTACTGCTTGAAAGTAGTCAGCCTGACTTCCTGATATATTTCCAAGCCCTGGTCCCCCTCGCATCATGTTTACAATAACTGCTGGCAACTCAGCACCTGCAAGATATGATATTGCTTCCTGCTTAAGACTTATTCCTGGAGAGCTTGATGAAGTCATTACTCTAACTCCACATGCACTGGCACCGTAAATCATGTTTATTGCAGCGATTTCACTTTCTGCCTGAATAAATACCCCTCCTGCCTCTGGCAGCTTTTTTGATAAGTATTCAGGGATTTCATTTTGAGGTGTTATAGGGTATCCTGCATAAAATTTTAATCCTGCCTGAATTGCAGCTTCTGCAACAGCTTCATTTCCTTTCATTAAGATTTTATTCATGAAAAGCCTCCTATATATTTTCAATAAATTCCTCAGATGGAATGCCACCCTCGGAATGAAGAAACAGTGCATCTTTCATGATTTACTGAATATAATTACTATATCATCTACAAAATTTACTGTCAATATTTTTTGAATTGTATGATATAATTTATAAACTTTCCTATCAGGAGGCTAAAATGAAGGCAATTATGAAGGCTTTTAATAGAGCTGTTGCCCTTGACAGCAGTATTCATAGAAATTTAAAAGTAAAAATGCCAGAAAACTACTCATTCATGAAGAATGTTGAGATTGTTCCTCTTACTTACTCTGAAATTTTATCTGCTACAATGTATTATCCAGTTATGTTCGGTCTTCAGGAAGGAGTTGTTTTCCCCTTTGCTGTTACAGGAATTAACGGTAAAAATATATTTTTAAAAGAAAACGGAGAATGGAAGGTTGACACTGTTCCAAATGTTTGCAAGCACTATCCTTTTGGAGTTTTCAAAGAAGTAGATGAATATACAATTATTTTTGATGAAATTTATGCATCTGAAGATGGACAAAGATTGTTTGACGATGAAGGAAATGAAACTGAATTTTTTTTCACAATAAAACAGGGACTTACAGAACTTGCAAGAGATTTTCATGATGCAGAGGAGTGTTCAAAAGAGTTATTTGAAGGCGGATACTTAAAACCTTTAAATCTTGAAGTTGATACAAAACTCGGTAAAATGCAGTTTCACAATACACTAATGGCAAACATTGAATATCTTTCCAAGCTCCAGCCTGAAAAGCTTTATACTGTCAATTCAAAGGGTTATCTTTTAATTCTTCATGCTCATTATCTGAGTCTTAGAAATTTCAAGCTTTTTGATATATTTGCAGAGTTCTGAGATTAAAAATTCTGTTTCCAGACATTTTCTTTCTTTACATACATCTGGAAAACAGGGTTTACAGCTTTCATAACGAATTACTGTAAGATTTGCACCGATAGGATGCCAGACTTCAGGATCTGTTGGACCAAAAATAACAATTGAAGGAACTCCAAGATAGCTGCTTAAGTGGCTTACTCCACTGTCAAGCCCAATATAAAAATCTGCTTTTAGAAGAATTTTTGCTATTTCAACAGGATGCTCTGCATAAACTGAGTTTTTAAAGTTTTTTACCAGCTCAGATTCAGCTGGTCCAAGTAAATAAAGAGTCTCAAATCCGTAGTCTTTTAAAATTTTTTCCAGCTTATAGAAAAAAATTAAATCAGGATTTTTCTTTTTTGAACCACTTCCAGGATGAATGATGCAAAAATTATCATGTTTTATTTCTGAAAAAGGCAGTGTAAGAACCTTTGAAAAAGTTTCATTCTGAAATCCAAGTTTTTTTAAGTAATAATCAACAATCCAGAGCTGCTCTCCTGGAATTGGATTGATATAAATTGAGTTATTGCTATGTAAAATATCCCTGTTTTGTGAAAAAATTATATTTAAATCAAACTTCTCTTTTGGCTCATAAAATATTGTTTTTTTGCAAAAGCCTGCTTCTTTAGCGAGATTAAAATATTCCGTATTTCCCCACACAGTCACTTCATATCCCTTTTTTACCAGAATTTCAAGAAGTGGATAAACAAGGATACTGTCTCCTAAGCCTGCCATGCGATAAACAAGAGCTTTCATGATATAATTTTAAATCATGTATAAAATTAGAACAAATCGTGGAGAAATTTTTGAAGCTAATAAAGAAACACTTCTTCAGATTTTACAAAAACATGGAATATATGTTCCTACATCTTGCGGAGGCAGGGGAAATTGTGGAAGATGTAAGATTAGAATCTTAGAAGGTAAGGTAAAATCAGACTCATTTTTCGGAATATCAGAGTATGAAAAAGCAGAAGGTTTTGTTCTTGCTTGCCAGAGTTTTCCAAAAAGCGATCTTCAAATTGAATTGCCTGCTCAGTTAATTACAGTCTCTGAAAGAATAGCTCTTGCAAAAGCAGAACTTATTGAAAATATTTTTAAAACTCAGCCATCTCTTTTAAGTCCCCTTGTTGAGAAACTTCATTTAAAAATAGACCCCCGGGAGGCTCTGGCGGATTTTGAAAATTTAAAAATCGCAGCTTGTAGAACTTTATCAATATCACGAAAACTTGCAGCAGAGCTTTCAGATTTTTTAAGACAAAATCAGTGGAATATAACTTTAGTATTATCAGAGGATGAAATTATTGATTTTCTTTCAAAAAGACTCTATGCAGTAGCCATTGATATAGGAACCACAACTGTGGCAATGGCGCTGATTGATCTGGAAAAAGGCAGGATTCTTGATGTGGCAACCTGTTACAACTCTCAGATTAATTACGGAGATGATGTAATTACAAGAATTGTCTTTGCAGAGGAAAATCCTCATGGACTTAATGTTTTAAGAAAATGCATTGTTGATGATATCAATGCTCTTGTCAATACAGTTTTACTAAGGCATGAAGATGGCAAAATTTACTGTGTTATTCTATCTGGCAACACTACAATGTGTCATCTTTTCTGGGGAATTAATCCAAAGTATATAAGACAGGAGCCTTACACTCCTGCTTTAAACTATTACCCTGTGTGGAGAGCTTCTGATGCTCGGCTTTTGCTGGAGGCACAAATACCTGTTTACACTTTTCCCTCTGTTGCCGGTTATGTAGGAGGAGACATTGTTTCGGGAGTTCTGGCATCCGGGCTTTACAACAATGAAGAGCTCTCATTATTCATTGACATAGGAACAAATGGTGAAATTGTTATTGGAAACAGAGAGTTTCTTGTTACTGCATCAACCTCTGCAGGACCATGCTTTGAAGGAAGTGGAATAAGCTGTGGAATGCGAGCAACTCAGGGAGCTGTGGAGTCTTTTAAATATCATAGAGAAAGTGACAGTTTTGAAATTAAAGTTATAGGCAATGTAAAACCACAAGGAATATGCGGAAGTGGAATGATAGATATTGTCTCCGAACTTTTCAGTAATGGAGTCATTGATCAGAAAGGCAAACTTCTTCCTGATAGATCCAGACACATTGTCTTCAGTCAACTCTCACGCGATGATTCAAGATTCATTATTTCATCTGACTGTTACATAACTCAATCAGACATTGACAATATTATCAGGGCAAAGGCTGCTATCTATGCAGGTGTTTCAACACTTCTTGAAGAAATGGGGATAAGTGAAAAAGAATTAAAAAAAGTTTACATAGCAGGAGGATTTGGTGAGTTTTTAGATGTGAAAAAGGCTATTAAAATAGGGATGTTACCGAATCTTCCAGAAGAAAGGTTTATTTTTTTAGGTAACACATCCTTAACAGGTGCTGTTTTATGTCTCTTAAGCAAAGAGTTATGGAAAGCAGCAAATGAAGTTGCTCAAAAAATGACATACATTGATCTTTCCCGTTCTAAAAAATTCATGGATGAATATATTTCTGCGCTCTTCCTGCCACATACAGATTGGGAAAGATTTAAATAATTAAGTTAAAATAAGCATAAATCAACTTTGGAGGATAGGATGAGAGTTTTCAATACATTGACCAACAGGCTGGAGGAATTTGAACCTTTGAATGACAAAAAAGTGGGCATTTATGCCTGTGGAGTTACTGTTTATGACCTCTGTCACATTGGTCATGCAAGAAGTGCTGTTGTTTTTGATGTGATAGTGAAATATCTTAGATACAAAGGCTATGAAGTTAAATTTGTGCGAAATTTTACAGACATTGACGACAAAATTATAAATAGAGCCAATAAAGAAGGTGTATCATGGAAGGAGATTGCTGAAAAGTATACAGAAGAGTATTACAAAGACATGGATCATCTTGGAATAGCAAGAGCTGATGTAGAGCCAAAGGCAACAGAACATATAAAAGAGATGATAGAGATAATTCAAAAGTTAATTGAAAAAGGATATGCCTATACAGTAGATGAAGGTGATGCAAAGAGTGTTTATTTTTCCGTAGAAAAGTTTCCTCAATATGGAAAGCTTTCAAAGAAAAAGATTGATGAGCTTATGAGCGGTGTCAGAGTTGAGGTGGATGAAAGAAAAAAGAGTCCTCTTGATTTTGCCTTATGGAAGGCATCAAAGCCTGGAGAACCCTGGTGGGATTCACCCTGGGGTAAAGGAAGACCTGGATGGCACATTGAGTGCTCTGCCATGTCAATAAAGTATCTTGGTGAAACCCTTGATATTCACGGTGGCGGTGCGGATTTAATATTTCCCCACCATGAAAATGAAATCGCTCAATCAGAGGCATATACAGGAAAAACATTCGCAAAATACTGGATTCACAACGGATTTGTAACGATAAATAAAGAAAAGATGTCAAAATCTCTCGGAAATGTTTTAAATATCAGGGATTTGCTTGAAATCTATGATGCTGAGGCTTTGAGGCTTTTTCTTCTTTCAAGTCATTATCGCAGTCCCATAGAGTTTACCCATGAGTATGTAAAAGAGGCTGAAGCAACCCTTGATAGAGTTTATAGCACAATAATGAGAATTGATGATTTTGAAAAAATTGAGCCAAATGTCAGAAACAGCTCAAATTTTGAAAAAATTAAGTCAGACTTTGAAAATCTTAAACCAGATTTTGAAAGAGCAATGGATGAAGACTTCAATACTGCAAGGGCGCTGGCAGTAATATTTGAATTCATTAAAGAGCTGAATCGGTTCATGGATAAAAGACCTTCCGGTAAAGAAGAAATAAACCTGCTTTTTAATTCAAAAAAAATCATCAGAGAACTCGGCAGTGTCTTAAATTTATTTCAGAGGGAGCCAATTCAGTGGCACAGGGATTTGCTTAAAATTAAGAAAATTGAGATTACAGAAGAGGAAATTAATATGCTCATAGAAGAAAGATTTCAGGCAAGAAAGAACAAAGATTGGCAGAGGGCTGATAGCATCAGGCAACAACTTCTTTCAAAGGGAATTATTCTCGAAGACAAACCAGATAGAACAGTATGGAAAGTAAAAATTTAATGTATATTTATGGTGTAAATCCTGTTGTTGAGGCTTTTAAAGTTCCACAGGCTTTAAAAGAGGTATTCATAGCAAAAAAAAGGATTCCAAAACTTAAAGAAATCATTGAACTTGCTGAGAAAAATTCAATTCCTGTGAAAATTGTTGATGAAGCATTTATTGAAAAGATTTCACAGGGAGTTCATCAGGGAGTAGTTGCAAAGATAAAACCAAAGGAAACAATAACGCTTGATGATGCTTTAAATATTGCATCACATAAAAATGAACCTGCCTTTTTCTTGATTCTTGATTTAATTGAAGATCCCCAGAATTTTGGAAGCATATGCAGAGTTGCTGATGCAGCAGGAGTTCATGCAATAATTTATCAGGAAAGACGCTCTGCAGGATTGGTTCCTTCTGCATGGAAAGCCTCAGCTGGAGCTCTTTGGCATGTCAATCTTGTGCAGGTCAACAACATCAAATATGCGATAAGGGCTTTAAAAGAGCATAACATTAAAATCTACGGAGCTGAGGCAAAGGCAGAAAAGCTTTATTGGAAGAGCGATTTTACTCAACCAATGGCTTTAGTGGTTGGTTCTGAAGGAAAAGGAATAAGGCAGACAGTGCTTTCTTTATGTGATGAAGTGGTAAAAATCCCGATGAAAGGTAAAGTAAACTCATTGAATGTATCAGTTGCTACGAGCCTGCTTGCTTTTGAAGTATTAAGACAGAGAAGTAAAATAATTGATTGAATCAAAAATAAAATAAGGAGGAAGCTGTGGATGAAATTATTAAAGCAATTATTCTTGGAGTGATTCAGGGAATTACAGAGTTTTTGCCAATTAGCAGTACCGCCCATCTTGTAATTACGCCATGGATTTTTGGATGGAGTGGTGAATTGAACTCTTTAAGCTTTGATATTGCTGTTCATTTGGGTACTTTAATTTCACTTATTTACTGCTTTTGGAAAGACTGGATTGAAATTCTCTTTAAAGATACAAGAATGCTCGGGTTTTTGATAATTGGAACCATCCCTGCTGGTATAGCTGGTGTGGCTTTTCATGATTTGATAGAAACTTCCTTAAGAAATCCCTTAGTAATTGTTTTTACTCTTGTAGCTGTTGGCTTTTTAATGCTTTATGCAGAAAAAATAGGGAAAAGACAGCGAAGCTTTGTAACACTTTTTGATGCAATAGTTATTGGTTTAGCTCAGGCAATAGCTTTAATTCCTGGAGTATCGCGCTCAGGAATCACAATTACTGCAGGATTATTAAGAGGCCTGACAAGAGATTATGCTGCTAAATTTTCTTTTTTGTTGTCAACTCCTGCGATTGCAGGTGCTGCATTCCTTGATTTTCATAAATCATTAAAATTAAATTATTCCCATGATTATTCACTTTTTATTGTGGGAATTATCTCAGCAGCCATAACAGGGATTATTGCAATTAAATTTCTTCTCAGCTTCCTCAGAAAATACCCTCTGAATCTTTTTATATACTATCGATGGATTTTAGCAGGAGTGATTTTTTTGTTATATTTTCTTAGAAGCTAATGCAGAAAAAGATATATAAAAAATCTAAAAAATTTATTCCCGTTCGAGAAATTGAAAGAGGTGCAAATTCTCACACTTTATCTGCTTCTGATATAGTTAAATCAGTTTTACTCGTAGCCTTAGCAGTTTATGTTTCTGTATGTCTTTTTAGCTATAGTTTTCTGGATCTCTCTTTTCTAACTTATACAAAATCAAAGCCTGTAAACTGTGGAGGAGTAGTGGGTTCTTATTTGGCTGATTTTTTATTAAGCATATTTGGAGTTGGAGGATTTTTAATCCCCCTTTTGCTTCTTTTTTTAGGGATAAAAAGATTTAATGGCAAACCTATTGCTTTTAGAAAAATGCCATATATTTTAACTCTTTTATTTTCTTTGTCTGTTATGCTTGAACCTTTAAGAAAAATTATTGAAACTTATAAAAAGCTTCCCACTGGAGTTTCATGGATAGCTTTTCATGGGAGTGAAGCTTTTTTATCGCTCGCTGGAACTTATATTTTATGGAGTTCTGTATTTATTGCATCAGTTATTTTGCTTAAACCTGAAATAATAAGAAGAAAGAAAATGGAAGCTTCTGAAAAATCTACTTCTGAGAAAGAAATATCTGAAAAAGAAATAAAGGTGGTTAAGGTATCAAAATCTGAAGAACCAATAAAGGATGTTAAAATTTCAAAAACAAAACAAATTGAAAAAGAACAAAGAGTTGAAACAGAAAAAAAAGGTTTTCTTATTCCACCACTTTCTTTACTCAAGGTTGAAAAAACAGATGAGAGTATTTCAAAGGATGAAATAATAGCATCTGCCCGTAGCATTGAGGCAAGATTTGCAGAATTCGGCATTCATGGCAGCATAAAAGAAGTTCATCCAGGTCCTGTTGTGACAATGTATGAGTTTGAGCCAGCAAGTGGAATAAAGCTGAGCAGAATAATTACCCTTAGTGACGAGCTTGCTCTTTCTCTGAAAGCTCAGAGCATAAGAATATACCCAATTCCTGGAAGGTCAGCAATAGGCATTGAAGTTCCAAATAAAAAGCGGCATATTGTAAGACTTGGTGAAATTATCGCCTCTGAAAAGTTTCAGAACTCATTATCCTATCTTACTCTTGCACTTGGGAAAGATATATATGGGAATCCTGTTATAACAGATCTTGCAAAGATGCCTCATCTTTTGGTTGCGGGTGCGACAGGTTCTGGTAAAAGTGTTTGTCTCAATACAATGATACTCAGTCTTCTTTATAAGGCAACTCCTCATGATGTGAGGCTTTTGCTCATTGATCCAAAACTTCTGGAACTTTCAGTTTATGAAAATATTCCCCATTTAATGTCACCTGTAATTACAGACCCAAAAGAAGCATCAGAGGCATTAAAGAAAGTTATTGTTGAAATGGAGCGTAGATACAAACTTTTTGCATCAAGAGGCTTCAGAAACATAGAAAGTTTTAATCAATCAGTGCAAGAAGATGAAAAAGTTCCATATCTTGTTGTATTTATTGATGAATTTGCAGACCTTATGTTTACAGCACCAACAGAGGTTGAACAGGCTGTAACCCGCATTGCTCAAATGGCAAGAGCATCAGGAATACATCTTGTTGTTGCAACCCAGAGACCAAGTGTTGATGTAATAACAGGCATAATAAAAGCAAACTTTCCTGCAAGAATTGCCTTTCAGGTTACATCCAGGGTAGATTCCAGAACAATACTTGATACACAAGGGGCAGAGAAGCTTCTTGGAAGGGGTGACATGCTTTTTATGGTTTCAGGTGTGAAGATAATCAGGGTTCATGGTGCTTATGTAAGTGAGGAAGAAGTAAAAGCAGTTACTGAATATCTTCGCAGTCAAGGTAACCCGGATTACTCCCTTTTTGAATCAATTCAGATTCCTCAAGACAAAAAGGAAAATGGCAAGACAGAGGAAACAAACAGGGACGAACTTTATCAAGAAGTTATTGAATATGCTCGCCAGGCTGGAGAGATTTCAATTTCTCTTATTCAGCGAAAATTCAAAATAGGCTATAACCGTGCAGCAAGAATAATGGATTTACTTGAAGAAGACGGACTTGTAGGTCCGCCTCAGGGTGCTGGTAAACCGAGAAAATTTTTGGGATAAAATTTAACTTGCATTTTCTGAAGAAGTTGTGCTATTATAAAAATTGTCTGGTGGCTATACCGGAGGGGAAACACCCGTTCCCATTCCGAACACGGAAGTTAAGCCCTCCAGGGCCGATGATACTATGACCGCGAGGTCATGGGAAAGTAGGTCGCTGCCAGGCATTTTTTATTTATACAAAACCTTTCTGTAAAAATCTACCTTTATAAATTCCTATTAAAACAGCATAGAAAAATTTTACTTTACTTTTTATGATGTAGCATGTTATAAAAGATTAGCTTTGCATTTTGCAAGCTTTTAGCACCTGCCATTGGTGGGAGAATTAAAAGGAGGTTTTAAGAAGTATGGCTTTTGAAGGACGTGTTAAGTGGTTTAACGAGTCAAAGGGATTCGGGTTTATTCAGCAGGACGGCGGACAGGATGTCTTTGTCCATTACACCTCAATTAAGGGTGATGGATTTAAGACTCTGAAACAGGGTGACAGAGTGAGATTTGATGTTGTTGAAGGAGATCGTGGACCTAAAGCAGTTAATGTAGAAAAAATCTGACAACCCGAGGGACCTCATACGAGGTCCCTTCTATAAACTTTCCTATGCCTCTTCCAGAATGGGTTAAAAGCCAGCTTAAAGAAATTAAAAAAACGCAGAATTTTTTAAAAAATCGCAGATTAAACACTGTATGTGAAACTTTAAGATGTCCCAACAGAAGTATTTGTTATAAAGAGTCAATTGTTACTTTTATGATTCTTGGCAATGTATGCACAAGAGGATGTAAATTCTGTAATGCAGAGAAAGGAATTCCTGAAAAAATTGATTCTGAGGAGCCTTTAAGAATTGCCAGAGCAGTTAAAGAGCTTTCCCTGAAATACGTTGTCATAACTTCCCCAACAAGAGATGACCTAAAAGATGGTGGAGCATCTCATTTTGCAAAAACTGTGAAAGAAATTAAAGAAATAAATCCAGATACTTTGGTAGAAGTTCTTGTTCCAGATTTTCAGGCAGACATAAAATCCATCAAAAAGGTTTTGGATTCTGATATTTCAGTTTTTGCCCATAATATTGAAACAGTGCAATCCCTTTATGGATATGTAAGAGTTGGTTGTTATAGCCGTTCATTAAAAGTTCTTGAATCTGCAAAAAATTTTAATCCAGAATTAATTACAAAATCAGGATTCATGATTGGATTTGGCGAAAGTATGAGTGAAATATTTCAGACAATAAAAGATTTAAAAAATGCAGGTTGCGACATTATTACAGTGGGACAGTATCTTCAGCCTTCAAAAAAAGCTCTGCCTGTAGTAGAATATAAAAAAGTAGAAGTATTTGATGAAATTGCTGATTTTGCTTTAAAAGAAGGCATTAAAGTTGTTTTAAGCAACCCGTTAATAAGAAGCTCTACAAGAGCT
Organism: Thermodesulfovibrio sp.; assembly: GCF_049969575.1. Classification (NCBI taxonomy): domain Bacteria; kingdom Pseudomonadati; phylum Nitrospirota; class Thermodesulfovibrionia; order Thermodesulfovibrionales; family Thermodesulfovibrionaceae; genus Thermodesulfovibrio; species Thermodesulfovibrio sp. The sequence goes on from NZ_JBMFOO010000015.1 coordinate 17,901, forward strand.
TATGAAGCCTATAAAGCAGTAAAGGTGGGAGAATATGGAAAACTTTGAATTTTTTAATCCAACAAGAATAGTTTTTGGCAGAGGCACAGAGAATAAAATTGGTGAGATTCTTAAAAAAGACGGAGTTAAAAAGGTATTATTTGTTTATGGTAAAGAGTCAATAAAGAAAATAGGACTTTATGAGAGAGTCCTCAAGGCATTAAAAGACAATGATATTGAATTTATTGAACACAGCGGAGTAAAGCCAAATCCTGTGCTCAGTCATACAAAACAAGGAATTGAAAAAGCCAAAGCAGAAAAAGTAAATGCCATACTTGCAGTGGGAGGTGGTTCTGTTATTGATGAAGGAAAGACAATTGCAGTAGGAGCTAAAAGTGAAAAAGATGTATGGAGGTTTTTTAAAAGGCAGGATGAGATAAAATCTGCTTTGCCTGTTTATACAATTTTAACTCTGGCTGCAACAGGAAGTGAGATGAATGAAAATGCTGTAATCACAAATGAAGAAACTCAGGAGAAACTATCAATCTCCTCAAAATATATATTCCCTAAGGTTTCTATACTTAATCCTGAATTAACCTTCAGTGTTTCTGCACAATATCAGGCATATGCAGCAGTAGATGCTATTGCCCATACAGTAGAGTACTATTTCAGTGGTTCTTACTGCCCGATGATTCAAAATAGATTTATTGAAGGATTAATTAAAACAGTTATGGATACTACAGAGAGCATTCTTAAAGAGCCTGACAACTACAATGCCCGTGCAGAGTTTATGTGGGCTGCAACTCTGGCTTTGAATGGACTTGCAAAATTGGGGATAAGAGGAGGAAGTTTTCCCAATCACATGATTGCTCATGCATTAGGTGCTCTTTATGATCTTCCACACGGTGCCTGTCTTAGCATCATTATTCCAGCATGGATGAAGTGGTATAAGGATAAAAATCCTGCACAGTTTAAAAGATTTGCAAAAGAAATATTTAATAAAGAAACAGCTGATGACGGAATTTCAGAGCTTAAGGCATGGTTTAAAAAAATTGGTGCACCTGTCAGTTTGAAAGCTGCTGGAGTCAAGGATTTTGAGATCTCAAAAATTGTTGATAATGCTTACAACATCGCTCATGTATGGCAGATAGGTTACACAAAAGAGACATTGACAGAAATAATAAAAAATGCAAATGATTAAATAAAAAATGGAGGGATAAAAATGTTTGATTTTCCAAGAATTAAAAGACTGCCTCCTTATGTATTTGCAGTGGTAAATCAATTGAAAACTGAATTGAGAAGAAAAGGTGAGGACATCATAGATCTTGGAATGGGAAATCCTGATCTACCAACTCCAAAACATGTAGTGGAAAAGCTATGTGAAGCAGCAAAGAATCCAAAAAATCACAGATATTCAGCAAGCAGAGGAATCACTCAATTGAGATGTGCTATTTCAGAGTGGTATAAAAGGAGATTTAATGTTGATATCGACCCTGAAACAGAGGCAGTTGTTACAATTGGTTCAAAAGAGGGTTTGAGCCATTTACTTTTAGCAGCAGTGCAACCCGGTGATGTGGTGCTTACTCCATCTCCAGCTTATCCAATTCATCCCTATGGAGCAATAATTGCCGGTGGAGATGTGAGAACCTTTAGTGTATGCCCTTGTATGGATTTCTTTGAGGAACTTGAACGAGCTTATAAAAATTCATGGCCCAGACCCAAGATTTTGATAATTAATTTTCCTCATAATCCAACAACAGCAGTGGTAGAGGATCTTGACTTTTTTAGAAAAGTGGTTGACTTTGCTAAAGAAAACAACATTATGGTCATACACGATTTTGCCTATGCTGATCTGGTTTTTGATGATTATAAAGCTCCAAGTTTTCTTCAGGTTCCAGGGGCAAAGGATGTGGGAGTTGAATTTTTCTCTATGACAAAAAGTTATTCAATGGCTGGATGGAGAGTAGGCTTTTGTGTTGGCAATAAAGAGATTGTTGGAGCACTCACGAAAATAAAAAGCTATCTTGACTATGGAATGTTTCAGCCAATTCAGATTGCTTCAATTGTAGCATTAAGAGGACCGCAGGATTGTGTTGAAGAAATAAGAAAAACTTATGAACTCAGAAGAAATGTTCTCATAAAAGGATTAAATCAGGCAGGCTGGAAAGTTGAACCACCAAAGGCAACAATGTTTGTGTGGGCAGAGATTCCAGAACCTTTCAAAAAAATGGGTTCTCTGGAGTTTGCCAAATTTTTAATAAATGAAGCAAAGGTTGCTGTATCTCCAGGCATAGGTTTTGGTGAAGGAGGAGAAGGTTTTGTCAGATTTGCTCTTGTTGAGAATGAACACAGAATAAGGCAAGCTTGTAAAGGTATTAAAAGGGCATTAAATTTGATTCCTCAGGTAAAGAAAATTAGAAAAGTAGGATAAGGAGGGGTAATGAAACAGGTTAGGGTTGGTGTTATTGGCTTTGGAACAGTTGGAACGGGAACAGTAAAAATTCTTCTTAATCAGAGAGAGTTAATTAAAAAAAGAACAGGCATAGATGTAGTGTTAAAAAAAGTTGCAGATAAAGACATCGAAAGACCGAGAGAAATAACTCTTCCAAAAGAGCTTTTGACAACAGATGCATGGGAAATCATAAAAGACCCGGAAATTGATATAGTTGTTGAAGTTGTAGGTGGCACTACTGTCGCAAAACAATTCATTATGGAAGCCTTAAAAAATGGAAAGCATGTTGTTACAGCAAATAAGGCTTTATTGGCAGAACAGGGAAATGAAATATTTAAAGAAGCTTTATCCAGAGGATTAAAAATTGGTTTTGAAGCCTCTGTTGGAGGTGGGATCCCCATTATTAAAATAATGAGAGAAGGTCTTGTGGCAAACAAGATGCTTGCAATTTATGGAATAATCAATGGAACAACCAATTTTATCCTTACAAAGATGACTAATGAAGGGATTGATTTTCAGGATGCCTTAAGGCAAGCACAAACTTTAGGGTTTGCAGAAGCAGATCCAACCCTTGATATTGAAGGGATTGATTCAGCTCACAAGATTACCATTCTGGCATCTTTAGCCTATGGAATTCCTTTAAGTTTTGATAGAGTTTACTGCGAAGGGATTACAAAGATAACTGCGCAGGATATAGCCTTTGCAAGGGAATTCGGATATAAAATCAAACTTCTTGCAATAACAAAAATTCTTAATGGAGAGATTGAGCTAAGAGTGCACCCCACAATGGTGCCAGAGGATTATTTAATCTCTAAGGTTGATGGTGTTTTTAATGCCATATATGTGGAAGGAGACAGTGTAGGCTCAACTCTTTATTATGGAAGAGGTGCTGGAAGCATGCCTACAGGAAGTGCAGTTACCGCAGACATAGTTGATATTGCAAAGGGTGTTAATACAATGCCCTTTGATTTTTCAGAAAAATACAAAATTAAACCAATGGAAGAAATAGAAAGCATGTATTATTTCAGGTTTACTGCACTTGATCGTCCTGGAGTGCTTTCAAAGATTTCAGGAGTTTTTGGAGAGCACAACATAAGTATTGCGTCAGTAATTCAGAAAGGAAGATCAAAAGCTGGAGCTGTTCCTCTTGTAATTTTAACTCATAAAGCCAGGGAAAAGGATGTACTTGAGGCATTGGAAAAAATAGATAAACTGCCTGTGGTTTCAGATAAAAGTGTGTTTATTAGGGTTGAGGGAGAAGAATCTTAGTGTATTCTATTCTGCAAAGCTTAAGTGAGCAACAGCTTTTAAGATATGACCGTCAGATTATACTTCCTCAGATTGGTTTAAAGGGACAGAGAAAGCTTAAAGAATCAAAGGTTTTAGTAATTGGCATAGGTGGGCTTGGAAGTGTTGTAGCTTACTGGCTTGCTTGCTCTGGTATTGGCTACATCGGGATTATTGATCCTGATACAGTTGAAATAAGTAATCTTCAGCGTCAGATTCTTCATAATGAAGAACATATTGGCATGCCAAAAGTGATTTCAGCGATGGTAAATCTTAAAAAACTTAACAGTGAAATACAGATTCTTCCATATCCTGAAGACATTAACAAGAAAAATGCTATGGATTATATAAAATTTTATGATGTTGTTGTTGCCTGTCCTGATAATTTTGAAACAAGAAAAATTATTAACGAAACATGTTTTAAATTAAACAAACCCCTTGTAATTGGAGCAGTATCAGAGTTTGAAGGACAGGTTTTTGATATAATTCCTCCAGCAGGGCCCTGTTATCACTGTATTTTTGATGAAGCAGAAGACAACACCTCCAGAGGCATTTTAGCTCCTGTAGCAGGAGTAATTGGCTCAATTCAAGCTACAGAAACAATAAAAATCTTGGTTGGTTTTGGAGAGCTTTTGCATGGCAGAATAATTATATATGATGCTTTAAAAGGAGCTTTCAGAGAAGCAAAATTTCTAAAAAATCCATCCTGTCCAATATGTAAATGAAAATAAAAAAAGAAATTTTTGATGAAATGATAAGCCATTGTGTAGCTTCTTTGCCCTATGAAGCCTGCGGAATTCTTGCTGGAAAGCATGATATGGTAACAAAAATTTATAAAATAAAAAATATAGAGAATTCTTCAGTAAGCTATCTCATGGAGCCAAAAGAACAGTTAAGGGCAATGAAAGATATTAAAAACAAAGGGCTTGAAATGGTTGCTATTTTTCATAGTCATCCTTCTGGCTCTGCCTATCCATCCAGCAAAGATATAGAGCTTTCTTTTTATGATGTTTACCATGTGATAGTTGCTTTAGAACCAGATTTTGAGGTTAAATGTTTTAAAATAAATGATGGAAAAGTTTATGAGGAAGAATTAGTTATTGAGCAATGAAAGCAAAAATATTTTATACTGCCATTTTTTTCTTTCTTTTTCTGATTGGTGCATGTGCAGGCTATATATACTGGCTTTTTTCAGACCTACCAGATGTAAAAGCCTTAGAGAGCTATAGACCTATGGAAGCCTCTATTGTTTATTCCTCTGATGGGCAGGTTCTTACAGAGTTTTTCTATGAGAGAAGAAAATTCGTTCCCCATTATGAAATTCCTGACTTGATAAAAAAAGCCTTTGTTGCTGCAGAAGATGTAAGGTTTTACAAGCATCCAGGGGTTGATATTATTGGTATCTTGCGAGCTCTTTATAGAGATATAAAAGCTGGAGGAATAGTTGAAGGAGGAAGCACAATCACACAACAGCTTGCAAAGATGCTGTTTCTAAAACCTGAGCGAAGCATTACAAGGAAGTTAAAGGAGGCAATACTTTCAATACAGATTGAGAAAAAATACACAAAGGATGAAATACTTGGACTCTACTTAAATCAAGCTTATTTTGGAAATAGAGCTTATGGAATAGCAGCTGCATCAGAGACCTATTTTGGTAAATCCTTTAAGGAGTTAAAAATTTCTGAAATTGCCTTACTTGCTTCTCTACCTAAAGCACCATCAGCCTTTAATCCGTTTAAAAGACCAGAGATAGCATTAAAACGAAGAAACATTGTTTTACAGAAAATGCTTGAAGAGGGGTTTATTACAAAGGAGCAGTATGCCGAGGCAGTAAAAGAGCCTCTTGCTGAACATCCACACTACAGAAGATTTGAAGCTCCTTATTTTGTCGAGACATTGAGGCAGGAGCTTGAAGCAAAATATGGAGAAAGACTTTATAAGGATGGATTAAGAATTTACTCTACGATTGATTACAATCTTCAAAAAAAAGCAGAAGAAGCTGTGCAGAAAGGGCTTAATGAGATTCACAAGAGGGTAAAGCCTAAGGTTCAGGCAGCATTGATTGCCATTGACCTTAAAAGAGGTTATGTAAGGGCTATGGTAGGAGGAAATGATTTCTGGGAGAGCCAGTACAACAGAGTATTTGCGCTGAGACAGCCTGGAAGTGCCTTTAAACCCTTTGTTTATGCAGTGGCTCTCACTGAAGGCTGGAGTCCTGATGATACAATTCTTGATGCTCCTGTTAGTTTTCCTGGTGCAGTTCAGGGTAAGAGCTGGAGTCCGAAAAACTATAACAATGAATACCATGGTGAAGTTCCACTCCGCAAGGCAATTGCTCTTTCTTTAAATTCTGCCACTGTTAGATTAGCCTCTCAGATAGGCATTAAAAAAGTTGTTGAATTTGCTCAGGAGTGTGGTTTAACAACAAAGATTCATCCATATCTTTCAACAGCCCTTGGTGGCTCTGATGTAAAACCAATAGAGCTCACAGCAGCCTACTCAGTGTTTGCAACAGGAAAAAAAATAAAACCAATTTTCTATGAAAAAATAACTGACCACAATGGTATTACAATTGAAGAAAACAAACCAGAAATAAAAACAGTACTACCAGAGGAAATAGTGGAGCAGATTAGAGAGCTTTTAAGAGAGGTTGTTCTTTCAGGAACTGCTCAGAAAGCAAAGGAAATTGGAAGAGAAGTTTATGGCAAAACAGGGACAACCAATGATTTTTCTGATGCATGGTTTGTTGGATTTGATGACAATTTACTGGTTGGTGTATGGGTAGGAAGGGACAATCACAAGCCAATTGGACCAAAGGAAGCAGGAGCAAGAGCAGCCCTTCCAATATGGATAGATTTTATGAAAGAAGCAGGGCAAATGTTAAAATAAAAAATGGGTAAAATAATTGCCATTGCTAATCAGAAAGGCGGAGTTGGGAAGACTACAACAGCTTTAAATTTGGGAGCCTGCCTCAGTATTGAAGGCAAAAAGGTTCTTTTAGTGGATTCAGATCCCCAAGGAAATCTTACAACAGGAGCAGGAATAGACAGGCATAAACTTAATTTTAGCCTTTATAATTTATACATTAATTCACATCCTCCAGAAAGTGCAAAACTCAGCACAGCTTTTGAAAATCTCTGGATAATTCCATCAACAATAGACCTTGTTGGAGTTGAAGTAGAGCTTGTTCACAGGGAAAACAGAGAGTTTATTTTAAAAAACTTGCTCTTTAAAATTGTTTCAGATTTTGACTATATTTTTATTGATGCTCCTCCATCCTTGGGATTATTGACACTTAACTGTCTTGTAGCAGCAGATTCTCTCATAATTCCTGTTCAGTGTGAGTATTATGCTCTTGAGGGACTGGGATTGCTTATGAGAACAGTTGAACTTGTAAAAGCCAAACTAAATCCAGAGCTTAAAATTGAAGGGATTCTACTTACGATGTTTGATGGAAGGAATACCTTGTCAAGGCAGGTTGCTCAGGAAGTGAGACGCTTTTTTGGTAAAAAAGTTTATAATACAATGATACCAAGAAATGTAACACTTGCGGAGGCTCCAAGTCATGGAAAGCCGGCTGTTTTTTATGATATAAAATCAAAGGGCTCGCAAAGTTATTTAAGTTTTGCTATGGAGTTTTTAAATGAAGAAAGCACTCGGTAAAGGACTTGATGCTTTAATTCCTAAGCAGGAAGAGCAGCTTCAGGAAATTGAAATAGAAAGAATAATTCCAGGTGAGGCTCAACCAAGAACAGATTTTAATGAAGAAGCTTTAAAAGAACTTGCCCAATCCATCAAGGAAAAGGGAGTTATTCAGCCTATTGTTGTATCCCGTGTTGGTGATGGAACTTTTAGAATAATTGCTGGAGAGAGAAGATGGAGAGCAGCAAAAATTGCAGGACTTGAAAAAATTCCAGCGGTTATAAAAGATGTTTCTCCTTCGGAAGCTGTTGAGATTGCACTGATTGAAAATATTCAAAGAGAAGACCTTGATCCTGTTGAAACAGCCTCTGCATTTGACAGACTCATTAAAGAGTTTAACATTACACAGGAAGAACTTTCAAAAAGAGTTGGAAAAGACAGAGCCACAATTGCAAACTATTTGAGAATTCTCAAGCTTCCTGATGAAATAAGACAACATCTTAAACAGGGTACAATAACAATGGGGCATGCAAAGGCAATTCTTTCAGTTGAAGAATCTCAAAAACAGATAGAAATTGCAAATATGGTTATAAAAAAGTCATTGTCTGTGAGGCAGACTGAAGAGCTTGTAAAAAAAATAGATAAACCCAAGCCTTCCAAGGAAATTATTCCGGAAATAGCAGAACTTGAGGATAAACTTACTTCAGAGCTTGGATATAAAGTTAAGATTTTACATAAAGGTAAAAAAGGCAAGCTTGAAATATTTTACAACTCCCTTGATGAGCTTGATGGTATTTTACAGAGAATATTTAGAAAATCCTTCCTTGATTCATGAATTCATTGAGCTCAAGTTTTTTACTGTGTTATGAATTTCAATGAGAAATTTAAGAAGCTCTTTGAACTCTTTAAGAGGAATCATATTCGGACCATCGCATAAAGCTCTGTCAGGCTCTGGATGGACCTCGAAGAACAATCCGTCAACTCCACAGGCAACAGCTGCCCGAGAAAGATAGGGAATAAACTCTCTCTGCCCTGAGGAGCATGTTCCAGCACCTCCAGGAAGCTGAACTGAATGAGTTGCATCAAAAACTACAGGTACACCCATTGAGCGAATTATTGGAAAACTGCGGAAATCAACGATGAGATTATTATATCCAAAGCTTGTTCCTCTTTCTGTAATGATTATTTTTTTGTTATCAGTAGATTCAATCTTTTCAATTATATTTTTCACATCCCATGGAGCAAGAAACTGCCCCTTTTTAACATTCACAGGTTTTCCAGTTTTCCCTGCTTCCACAATCATATCTGTCTGTCTGCATAAAAAGGCAGGAATCTGAATAACATCAAGAAAATCTTTTGCAATTTGTATCTCTTCCACTGAATGAACATCGCTCAGAATTGGTAGATCAAATTCTTCTTTCACTTTATTTAATATCTCAAGCCCTTTTTTTATTCCAGGACCTCTGTAAGACTTTATTGATGATCTATTTGCTTTATCATAGGAAGATTTAAATATTAATGGAATTTTCAAGTTCTGAGTAATTTCCTTTAATTTTTCAGCAGTTTTAAATAATATTTCTTCAGATTCTATAACACAGGGTCCTGCTATGACAAAAAGTTCGTCTCTTTTTATTTCAATGTTACCAATAGAAAACATTATTTTTTCTGCTGTAATTCAAAAGCTTTTTTAGCTGCCTCTGCAGCCTGTTTTGCTTCTTCTGCAGCCTTTCTGGCTTCTTCAGCAGCTTTTTTTGCTTCTTGTATATCTTTTTCAGTTTCTTTTTTCTCCTCTTTTGTTTCAATTTTTTTAATTATAGAGGGGGTTGTTGCCAGTTTATAAATTTTTTCATCTGCTGAAGGGCTTCCCCAATCACTAATTTTTACAATATAACCAGAATTTCTATCAGAAATCCAGAGTTTGCCGTCAATCCAGACCATTGCTGAAGGAAATGTAACATAGCGAGAATTTGAGATTTCCTCAATAACCTTTCCATTTACAGTATCTAATCTCAGGATTTTTACATTATCCGATGAATCAGACGGAAGAGCAGGATTTATAATTCCAGCGACTATCAAATATTTTCCATCCCATGCTAAAGCAGTAGGATAGCTAACAGGTGAGAGATATTCTTCAATTACTGAGCCATCTTCTGTAGTTATTTTAAATACCTTTCCTCTTTTAGAGTCAGCAATCCAGAGATATTTTCCATCAAATGTCATGTCTTCAGGATAGATTTTGTTTAATTGAATACTCTTAATTGTTTCTCCCTGAGTAGTCAGTTTAATAAGTCTTTTATTCGCTGCATCTGCCGCCCATATGAAGCCAGAATATGCTGTTTTCTGCCATGCAAGTCCTGTTATATAAGGTGGATTTTCCTTTGATGTTATTGTTATTGGATAGTTATTTAGAAAATAGTGGCCCTCATATCCTATGAAAGAGCCAGCAGTAGCTGTGTCTATGTTTTCTAAAAAAACAATTATGCCCTCCTTTGCAATTATAAGATTTTTACCATCCCATGTAATTGCTGATGGAGCTGTAGGAAAAGTTTCTCCAACTCCGGCAATATCTGTCTTTACCTGCTGTGTACATCCAATAGCAAAAATTATAAGTATTGCTAAAAATAATCTTCTCATTTTTAACCTCCTCAATCTGAACTAATCCTTATTATACAATCTTTGATTACCTCAAGCAACCTTGCAAGATTTTCCTCTGAAATAACAAGTGGAGGCATGATTACTATAACATCGCCGAGCGGTCTGAGCCACACTCCGTATTTTCTTGCTAATCTAACTACTTTCCAGCCAGTCTGCTCTTTCCATGCAAAAGGCTCTTTTGTTTTTTTATCCATTACAAGTTCTATTCCGGCAATCATTCCTTTTTGTCTTACATCTCCTACATGGGAAAGCTCTGCTATCTCTGAAAGCTTATTTTTCAATAATTCGATTTTCGGTGGAAGATTCTCTAAAGTTCTATCTTTTTTAAATATTTCAAGACTGGCAATGGCTGCTGCACAAGCTAAGGGATTTCCTGTGTAGGAATGTCCGTGATAAAAGGTTTTTCTTTCTTCAATTTCACCTAAAAAGGCATTGAAGATTTTTTCGTTCACCGCAGTAACTGCCAATGGCATGTAACCATTTGTTATTCCTTTGCTAAGGCATATTATATCAGGAGTTACCTCTTCATGTTCACAGGCAAACATTCTGCCTGTTCTTCCAAAGCCTGTTGCCACTTCATCAGCAATTAAAAGAATTTCATATTTGTTGCATAGCTTTCTTAGCCCCTTTAAATATCCCTGAGGCCATACAATTATACCACCCGCACACTGAACAATAGGCTCAACTATTACAGCCACAATTCTTTCATGATTTTGCCTTATTATTTTTTCCATTTCACCAAGGCAAGCAAGTCCACAGGATGGAAAGTTTAGCTTTAATTCACATCTGTAGCAATAGGGTGCAGGTGCCTGAATTGATTTGCTTAGCAGGGGTTTGTAAATCTCATGAAAAAGCTTAATTCCTCCAACGCTTACTGCACCTATTGTATCTCCGTGATAACCTTCTTTTAGGCTTACAAATGTATCTTTTTCCTTGATGCCCTGATTAACCCAGTACTGATAGGCAATTTTCAGAGCAATCTCAACTGCTGTTGAGCCATTGTCAGAGTAAAATATCTTTGTAAGAGGCTCACCCCATGGAAGTCTTTCAATCAGCATTTCAGCAAGATTTTGTGCAAGCACTATACTTGGTTCATTACATGCTCCAAGCAATGTGGAGTGTGCAAGTTTGTCGATCTGTGCTTTGACTGCCTCATCAATTTCAGCTCTTCTATGCCCGTGAATGTTTACCCAGAGGGATGATACTCCATCAAGATACCACTTTCCATCAATGTCCTTTAAGAAGCAGTCTCTGCCTTCAGTAAATATTACGGGTTCTTCAGTAAGCCATTGATTCATCTGTGTAAAAGGATGCCATATGTATTTTTTATCCCATTCAATAAGAGTTTTTTTATTCATATTGCCCTCCAGATTTATTTATATTATACACAACAAAATTGCTCAATAGAGAGATTATTGAGCTTATAAATTTAGATTTTTACCTGTAAAGATGTTGACCTCAAGAGGCACTTTGAGATCAAAATTTTTCATTTCATTCTTGACAATTTCTTTCACCTCTTCAATGATATTTTCTTTCACTTCAAGAACTATCTCATCATGAATCTGAAGAATAAGCCTTGCATTCATATTTTTTGTTTTAAGATGTCTGTATATTCTTATCATTGCAATTTTTATAATGTCTGCTGCAGTTCCCTGAATAGGAGCGTTCACTGCTATTCTTTCTGCCTGCATTTTTAAAAACTGATTTGGACTGTTAATTTCTGGCAGGGGGCGAATTCTTCCAAAAAGAGTTTTTACGTAGCCATTTTTTCTTGCAAAAGAAATTGTTTCCTCAATAAATTTTTTCACCATTGGATATCTTAAAAAATAGAGCTCAATCAGTTCCTGAGCCTTTTCATAGGGAATTTTTATTGAGTCAGACAGTCCAAAGGGACTTATTCCATAAGAAATGCCGAAATTTACAGTCTTTGCAATTCTTCTATGATCCTCTGTAACAGCTTCTTCAGGTATTGAAAAAATCTCAGATGCTGTTGCTCTGTGAATATCCTTTCCTTCATGAAATGCTTTGATTAGAGAAGTATCATTACTCATATGAGCCAGAAGTCTTAACTCAATCTGAGAATAATCAGCACTCAGAAACAGATATCCATCTTCAGGTATAAAGACTTCTCTTAAGAACTCTGCCCATTGTCCCTTTACAGGAATGTTCTGTAAATTAGGCTCACTGCTGATAATTCTTCCTGTTCCTGCTACGGTTTGAGACCATTTTGTATGAATTCTTTGTGTTTCAGGATTTACACAATCTCTGAGAGGAATTAAATAAGCTGTCAAAAGCTTATTTAGTATGCGATGATTGATTACTTCCTGAGGCAGTTCATGTTGTGTGGCAAGCTCTTCAAGAACTTCCATTTCTGTTGAACGAGCCTTTTTACCTCTTTTTCTGCTCTTAAGTCCAAGCCTGTCATATAGAATTTCTGCCAGCTGTCTTGGTGAGTTAATATTAAACTGTTTCCCTGCAATTCTGTAAATTTTTTCCTTGATTTTATCAATCTCTGTAGATACAATTCTGGTAAGAGCTTCAAGTTTTTCAAGATCAACCTTTATTCCTGCTTCCTCCATGTGGAAGAGTACTTCAATAAGAGGCATCTCAATATCAAAATAAAGTTTTTCAAGCTCCTTTTCTTTTAATTCGTTGTTTAATTTTTCATAAAGCTCACGCATATAACAAACAGAATTTTGAGAATCATTATAGAACTTGCCAAGATATTCAAGCACAAGCTCATCAAAATTATATTTACCTCTGTTTGGATTTATAAGATATGCTGCTATCATAAGATCAAAGTAAGGAGGTTCAAGTCTGATGCCTGAATTTTTCAATCTCCTGAGTGTTTCCTTTACATTGAATAAAACTTTTAATGCTCGAGAAGACAGAATCAATTCTGAATCATCAAGGGATATTTCATATACATCTCCATTAATACCAACATTAAGAGTATTTTCATCAATTGATGCTGAAAAACTTCCTTTTTCTTTTATTTTTTTAAGTAATGTTTGAACATCAGTTTTTTTGTTTTCTGATTTTTCTATCTGTGGCTTTATATAAAGTTGCATTGTCTGCTTTAGAAGGCTTGTGAATTCAAGTTCACGAAAAATTTTAGCAAGTTTTTCCGTGTTCTGCTTCTTTATTTTAAGCTCCTCAAGTTTAATTTCAACAGGAGCATCCTTTTTTAACATTACAAGTTCTTTACTGAGCTTCACCGCTTCAATGTTTTTTCTTAAAATGTCTGCGACCTTTGAAGGTTTTATAATATCAAGATTTTTAATGATGTTTTCCACAGAGCCATATCTCTTTAAAAGCTCTAAAGCTGTTTTTTCTCCAATTCCTTTTACTCCTGGAATGTTGTCAATAGAGTCACCCACCATAGCCATAAAATCATTAAGTTTTTCAGGAGAAATTCCGTATTTATTAATGACATACTTTTCATCAATTATAATGTTATTGAAAGGGTCATAGATTTTTACATTCTGCGAGACAAGCTGTAGCATGTCTTTGTCAAGACTAACGATATAAAAAAATCCTGAAGGCTGAAGTTTAAAAATGACAGAGGCTACTATATCATCAGCTTCGTATCCGGGAATTTCTATTCTTTTGATACCCAGAGCATCAACAATCTCTTTTATATATTCAATCTGGAGTGGTAAATCCTTGGGTGTCTCAGGCCTTGTTATTTTATATTCTTCATATATTTTATGCCTTTTAGTTGGATGGGGACTGTCAAAGGCACAAAGCATGTATTCGATATTTTTTTCTTTAAGAAGCTTAAGAAGCATTCTTGTAAAACCATAAACAGCATTTGTTGGGATACCACGACTGTTACTCAGTCCTTTTATAGCATGATAGGCTCTGTAAACAAAACAGCTTCCATCAAGCAGATAAATTTCTTGCATATTTTTAGAATACCATAGAAGATGTCTTTTTTTGTGATTTTGATTTATAATTAAAAATTAAATAATAAAATCAGAGGTGAAGTAGTGACAGATATAGAATTCTTAAAAGAAAAGGCAAGACAGTTGAGAATTGAAATTGTAAAAATGCTTGCTCAGGCAGGCTCTGGACATACAGGAGGAAGCCTTTCTGCAGCAGATATTGTAACTGCTTTGTATTTTTATAAAATGAGACATGACCCTAAAAATCCTCAATGGCAACAAAGAGACAGATTTGTTCTTTCAAAAGGTCATGCAGCACCTCTGCTTTATGCAGTTTTAGCTCTTACAGGATATTTTGATAAATCTCTTCTTGGCACTTTAAGAAAAATTGGCTCTCCTCTTCAGGGTCATCCATGCTGCAGAGAACTGCCAGGAGTTGAAGTTTCAACAGGTTCTCTTGGGCAGGGGCTTTCTGTAGCCTGTGGAATTGCTCTTGGATTAAAAATTGATAACATTCCAGCAAGGGTTTACTGTTTGTTAGGAGATGGAGAAATTCAGGAAGGACAGGTATGGGAAGCTACCATGACTGCTTCTCATTACAAACTTGACAATCTCTGTGCTATCATTGATCACAACAATCTTCAGATTGATGGAGCCTGCACCGAAGTAATGAATATAAAACCTATAGAGGATAAATTTCTTGCCTTTGGATGGAATGTATTTACAATTGATGGGCATAATATGCAGGAAATTGTTGATGCTTTAAATGAAGCTGAAAAAATAAAAGGAAAACCTACAGTAATTGTGGCAAATACTCTGAAAGGTAAAGGAGTTTCCATATTTGAAGGAAAGGTTCAGTATCATGGAGTAGCTCCAACACATGAGGAGCTTGAAATTGCACTTAAGGAGTTAAAGGATGGGAAAAATTAATGAGGCTTGTTTATTAAATGATGTTTCCCAGTTTTATGGAAAAGAGATTGCAACAAGAGATGCTTATGGTATTACACTTGTTGAATTAGGCAAGAGAAATCCAAATATAGTTGTTCTTGATGCTGATCTCAGCTGTTCCACAAAGACTGCCAAGTTTGCAAAGAGCTTTCCAGAAAGATTTTTTAACATTGGAATTTCTGAACAGGATATGATTGGAGTTGCTGCTGGACTTGCTCTTACAGGTAAAATTCCCTTTGCTTCCACATTTGCAATTTTTGCCACTGGAAGAGCATGGGAACAGATCAGGCAGACTGTTTGTTATTCAAATGCAAATGTAAAAATTGTTGCAACTCATGGAGGAATTACAGTTGGCGAGGATGGAGCAACTCATCAGGCAGTTGAGGATGTAGCACTTATGCGTGTTATCCCCGGGATGACAGTTATTGTTCCAGCAGATGCCTATGAAACTGCACAGGCTGTAACATTGGCAGCAGAATACTACGGACCTGTTTATATAAGACTTGGAAGGGCAAAGGTTTCTTCAGTAATGCCTGAAGACTATAAATTTCAGATTGGAAAAGCTTATCTATTTAAAATTGGCAGGGATGTAAACATAATAGCAAATGGAATTATGGTTTCAGAGGCATTGAAGGCTTCAGAAATTTTAAATAAAGAAGGAATAGATACAGGTGTAGCAAATTTTTCCTCTGTTAAACCAATTGATGAGCAAACTTTATTAAAAATTGCAAGGTCTTCAAAGTTAATCATAACAGCAGAGGAACACTCAATAATTGGAGGTCTTGGTTCAGCTGTAACTGAGTTTATTTCTGAAAATCATCCTACTGTAGTGAAAAGAATCGGGATAAGAGATACCTTTGGATGCTCTGGTTCATGGAAAGAATTGCTCAAACTTTATGGTCTTACAGCTGAAAACATTGTTCAAACAGTGAAAGATTTTTTTAAAAAATGATAACGTTCCAGGGAGTTTATAAATACTACAGCGGAGTGGCTGTTTTACAAAATGTTTCATTTAATATAGAAAAAGGTGAGCTTGTATTCATAACAGGTCCTTCTGGAGCTGGTAAAACAACACTTCTTAAATTAATCTTTGGAAGCGAATTCCCGGATGAAGGTGAAATAAAGGTGGCAGATTTTGAACTCAGCCGAATAAAACAAAAAGAGATACCAAAACTAAGAAGAGTGGTTACCTTTGTTTTTCAGGATTTTAGATTAAGGCAGGATTTAACAGTTTTTGACAATGTGGCACTTCCTTTGAGAGTTATTGGAGAAAAAGAAAAAGAGATTAAAATAAAGGTTTTTGATGTTTTGAAAGATGTTGCCTTAAGACATAAAGCAGACAGCATTGTTAAAACTCTATCTGGTGGTGAACAGCAAAAAGTTGCCATAGCAAGAGCTATTATTACAAATCCTCAGATTATTCTTGCTGATGAGCCTACAGGAAATCTTGATCCTGAGGCATCACAGGATGTAATAAATCTTTTTAAAAGAATAAATAACAAAGGTTGTAATGTTGTCATTGCCACACATAATAAAGAACTTTTTAAAAATTCTTCTTACAGAGTTTTAAATTTAAAAGAGGGGAAAGTTCAATGAAGATGCAGCTTCAATCAGCAATTAAAGGATTATGGTTCAACAGATGGTCATCTTTACTGTGTATGGTTAGTATTGGCATATGTTTCTTTATTTTTACAGCAGTATTTTTACTGCTTTACAATCTTGAAATTTTTACAAAAAAGCTTTCTGAGAAAGCAGCCATAGTTATATATATAAAAGAAGGCACAACTCAGGATGAAACTTCTTCTATGATTGCGAATTTAAAAAAAATGGGAGTTTTTTCAAAAATTCAATATATTTCAAAAGATGAAGCTTTAAACGAAATGAAAGATCTTATTGATCCATCATTAATACAACTTATTGGATACAATCCCCTTTCTGATACAGTAGAGGCTTTCATAAAAGAGGAAAATCTTAAAAATATTGAAGAAATAACAAAAAAAATCAAAGAAATAAAAATTGTTGATGATGTTTATTATCCAACCAAAATCATATCAGGATTGAAGACAATAAAGGTAACCATGTGGAATTTTGCTATTGCTGTGCTTTGTTTTATTTCAATTGCAATTTTATTTATAATTTACGCTACTGTAAAGAGTTTTTACTGGAAAAAAACTGAAGAAATTGAGATTTTAAAACTTCTTGGAGCAACTCCTTCCTTCATAAGACTGCCTTTTTTAATTGAAGGAGGAATCATTGGATTGGGAGGAAGTATTTTTGCAACTGTTTTAATTATTTTGATATACTTTGCTTTACATTCAAAAGATATTTTAACTTACCTGCCAGCAGTGACTCAGATTGTTTTTCCTGTTGAGGTTTTTTATGTATTGCCAGTATTTGGTGTAATTTTTGGGATGCTTTCTTCTTTTTTTGCACTTGGTAAAATAAAATATCAATAAAGATGAGTAAAAAGTTACACATTATAATAGCCCTATTTTTTATTGTTGTGAGTTCTGTTAGTTTTGCTGCTCAACCAAAAGAAGAATTAAATCAGATAAAAAAAGAGCTTAAGATCCATAAAAAAAAGCTCGAGGAGACAAAAAAAATTGAAGAAAATGTTCTTGAAGATTTAAAGAGAGTTTCAAGACAACTTAGTGAAATAGAAAAAAACATAAAAAATCATCGTGCAAAGATAAAAAGCCTGCAGATAAGAATTGCAGAAACAGAAAAAGGGATAAAAACTTACAGCGCTCAACTTGAAGAGAGAAAGATTTATCTAATAAACAGAATAAAAGGAATTCAGAAACTGAGCAAAGAGCCTGATGTAGCATTGATAATTTTAATGGAAGAAGACACAACAAAGGCATTTCGTCTCATGAGAAATACTCAAAAAATTGTTAACATTGATAAAAAACTAATACAACAATATAAAGCAGAACTTGGTAATTTAATACTGCAACAAACAGAGTTAAAAAAACTTTATGCCTCATTAAAGCAGGAAGAGGAAGCTCTTAAAAAAACCGAGGAAGCTCAAAAGCAAAAGAAAAAAGAAAAGGAAGTTTTACTTGCTAAGGTAAGACAAAATAAAGCCCTTTATGAGAAAAAAATTAGGGAACTTGAAGAAAATGCAAGAAGGCTTACAAGACTTCTTCAGGAAACTGAAAGAAAAGAAAAAAGAACAGGTAAAATAGAATCTTTGCCGCAGGGAGGTTTTACTAAAAAAAGAGGAAGTCTTCTATGGCCTGTGAGCGGTCCTGTTGTTGCCCATTATGGCAGCCAAAGGGATCCTGTTTTTAATGTTCCAATTATGAGAAGCGGAATTTACATTCAAGCACAACCTGGCACTCAAGTAAAAGCCTCTGCTGACGGTAGGGTTGTTTATGCAAATTATTTTAAAGGATATGAAAACCTTGTTATAATAAGTCATGGAGATGGTTACTACACAGTCTATGGTAATCTTGGTTCAATGAGCGTGAAGGAAGGTTCGTATGTTAAAGCAGGGCAAGTCATTGGAGCAGTTGGAAGTAATTCAAATATAGATACGCCAGCCTTGTATTTTGAGGTTAGATATAGAGGAAAACCACTTAATCCAGAACAGTGGTTAAGAAAATGAAAAGGAGGAATAAATAAGAGATGAAAAAAAAGATTAAGATTTCAGCATTAATCTTTATTATTGCCTTTATGGGAATAATAATAGGAAGATGGTCAGCAGCTCAAAATACAGATAGTATTTACGAGGATTTAAGGACATTTACTGAGGTTTTTACAACAATAAAGAAAAATTATGTTGAAAATGTTAATCCCCATGAACTCATAATATCTGCAATTAAAGGAATGGTTAATTCTCTTGACCCTCATTCTGCCTATTTAACTCCAGAAGCCTATAAAGAATTTCAGACAGAAACTAAA
The DNA here is from genome assembly GCF_049969575.1 of Thermodesulfovibrio sp. NCBI lineage: Bacteria > Pseudomonadati > Nitrospirota > Thermodesulfovibrionia > Thermodesulfovibrionales > Thermodesulfovibrionaceae > Thermodesulfovibrio > Thermodesulfovibrio sp. The sequence goes on from NZ_JBMFOO010000015.1 coordinate 36,657, forward strand.
GGTGAATTCGGAGGAATAGGAATTCAGATTGGGATAAAAGATGGTAGTTTAACAGTAATTGCTCCGATTGAAGACACTCCTGCATGGAAAGCTGGAATTAAAGCAGGTGATAAGATTATAAAAATTGATGGGCAGTCAACAAAAGATATGAATATAAATGATGCTGTGTCAAAAATGCGTGGGCCAAAAGGAAAACCTGTTACTCTTACAATACAGAGGGATGAATGGAAACAACCTAAAGACATCACAATTATAAGAGACATAATCAAAATTAAAAGCGTAAAATACAAAATGATTGATAAAGAAATTGGTTATATAAAACTCATTCAATTTCAAGAAGGCACAGCACAGGATCTGGCAAATGCATTACAAAGTCTTAAAGAATCAGGAATGCAAAGCCTTATTCTTGACTTAAGAAATAATCCTGGAGGACTTCTTCAGAGTGCAGTTGATGTTTCTGAACAATTTTTACCTCCAAAGCATCTTGTTGTATCAATTAAGGGAAGAACAGGAGACAAAATCGATTATTATACTGAAAATTTAAGGACTGCTTACACTGATATTCCTATGATTGTTCTTGTAAATCAAGGTTCTGCCTCTGCATCAGAGATTGTTGCAGGAGCTTTACAAGACTGGGGCAGGGCTTTAATTGTCGGAGTGCAAACTTTTGGAAAAGGTTCTGTTCAGAGCCTCATTCCTTTAAGTGATGGATCTGCTTTGAAACTTACTACAGCGAAATACTACACACCAAAAGGAAGAAGCATTCATGGAGTTGGAATAATGCCAGATATAGTGGTAAAACTTGAAAGCAAAAATGGCAAGGAAGTTCCTGTAATTAGAGAAAAGGATCTTGAACAACATCTGAAGGGAGAAAAAGTTGAACCTCAGGAAAAGGCTCCTCAAGAGGTTGATGAAAAAGATGATACCCAGCTTCAGAGAGCAATTGATATTTTAAAAAGCTGGAAAATAATGGAAAAATTAAAAAAGGCAGCATAACACTGTAAAGAATTTTCAATTTTCTGTTAAAATATTTTTTGACCTCCCGCGAAAGCGGGAGAATTTTATTTTGAGGTATTAAAATGAAAATCGAGGTCTTTGATATACCTGATGAAGGACTTGATATTGAACTGGAAGAAACTCCAAAAATAGAGGGAATAAAGATTACCAAATCTTTTAAAGCAATTTTGAGGATTGAGAAAAAAGGAGCAGAGGTTTTTGTAAAAGGTATTGTTAGTGGAGAAGTTGAACTTCAATGTAGCAGATGCCTTAAGGAATATACGATGCCTATAAAAACCTTAGTGGAAGTTACATATCATCCAATTGAGGAGCTCAGTAAAGAAGAGCTTGTTGAACTTAAGAAAGATGAAATGGATGTAGATTTTTACAGAGAAGGAATAATTGACACAGAAGATATAATTCGCGACCAAATTTTGCTTAATATTCCAATGAAACCTTTGTGTTCTGAAGACTGTAAAGGGTTATGTCCTATCTGCGGGACAGATTTAAATGAATTTAAATGTGGATGCGTAGTTAAAGAAATAGATCCAAGAATGGCTATATTACAATCACTTTTAAGGAGGATGAAGAAAAATGGCTAATCCAAGACATCGTCATACCCCTTCAAGAAGGGACAAAAGAAGAGCAAATTGGCTTAAAATGGCTGTGCCTACACTTGTTGAATGCCCTGAATGTAAGGAGCCAAAGCTCGCACACAGGGTATGTCCAAATTGTGGCACTTATAAAGGAAAAAAATTCTTAGAGGTTGAAGAGTAATTTAAAAAAATGCTAAAAATTGCTGTTGATGCAATGGGGGGCGATTTTGCCCCTGAAGTAAATATTTTAGGTGCTATAGAAGCAGCTTCAGATAGCGAAATAGAGATTATTCTTGTTGGGGAGGAAAATAAAATAAATGAATTTTTAAAAGACAGGAAAGATTTAAAGGGAAAAATATCTATTTTGCATGTGGAAGAACAGGTTGGGATGGATGAAACTGTCTCAACTGCCATTAGAAGAAAAAATACATCCATGAAAAAAGCTATAGAACTTGTAAAGGAAGGCAATGCTCAAGCTGTTCTTAGTGCGGGTAATTCTGGTGCAATGATGGCTTTAAGCCTTCTTTTACTTGGGAAGCTACCAAATGTTGACAGACCAGCTATTGCCACAGTAATGCCAAGTCTTAAAGGTCATTTTATTCTTCTCGATGCAGGAGCAAATGTTGATTGTAAAGCAGAACATTTACTTCAATTTGCCTACATGGGAAATGCCTATCATAAAGCTCTTTTTAACTCCACTTCTCCCAAAATAGCGCTTCTTAGCATTGGTGAGGAAGCAACAAAAGGAAATGAGGCAACAAAAGAAGCCTTCAGGCTTCTTAAGTCATCAAAGCTCAATTTTATAGGAAATATTGAAGGAAAAGATATATTTTTTGGCTCAGCTGATGTTGTTGTTTGTGATGGTTTTGTAGGTAACATTGTCCTGAAGGTAGGTGAAGGGCTTGCAGAAGCATTGATGAAAATGCTAAAAAGAGAGGTCACAGAGATAATAACTGGAAGGCTTGGATATATGATGATAAAACCAGCTATAAAGAGTTTTCGGAAAAAGGTTGATTACTCAGAGTATGGCGGCGCTCTTTTACTTGGAATTAATGGCACAAGCATAATATGTCATGGAAGATCTTCGGCAAAGGCAATAAAAAATGCAATAAAGGTTGCTGCAGAAATGGCAAAAAAAGAGATTTACAAAACAATCTCAGAAAGTTTAGAGCATATGGAGGAGATTAATGAAAGCACGAATAGTTTCAACAGGCTCTTATGTTCCTGAAAAAGTTTTAACAAACCATGATCTTGAAAAAATGGTAGAAACATCAGATGAATGGATAACTGAAAGAACAGGAATAAAAGAAAGAAGAATAGCATCAGCAGAGCAGGCAACAAGTGATCTTGCCTATGAAGCTTCTATTAAAGCATTAAAAAAAGCAAATTTAACCGCAGAAGACATAGATTTAATTATTGTTGCAACAGTTACACCTGATATGCTTGTTCCATCCTGTGCGTGTATTCTTCAAATGAAGCTTGGAGCAACCCGTGCAGTAGCCTTTGACATAAATGGTGCGTGCACAGGCTTTATTTATGCGCTGGCTGTAGCAGAAAAATTCATAAGAACAGGTTCATCAAAGAGAGCACTTGTCATAGGTGCTGAGACTCTTTCAAAATTTACCGATTGGACTGACAGAACCACTTGTGTTCTTCTGGCTGATGGAGCTGGTGCAGTGATACTTGAACCAACAAAGAAAGATGAAGGAATTAAGATAATAGACATTTATTCAGATGGAACAATGTGGGATTTTATACACATGCCTGCAGGAGGCTCAAAAATGCCTGTCACAGAAGATGTAATTAAACAGAGGCTTAACTTTATAAAAATGAGAGGCAATGAAACATTCAAAGTTGCAGTTAAAACTCTTGAAGAAATTGTTGATGCCACGCTTAAAAAGGCTGGAATTACTTCTTCAGAGCTTGCTTTATTGGTTCCTCATCAGGCAAACATTAGAATTATTCAAGCAATGGCAAAAAGACTTGAACTGCCAATGGAAAAAGTAATGGTAAATATAAATAAATACGGTAATACCTCAGCTGCCTCTATTCCTATTGCACTGGATGAAGCTGTGCAGAATGAAAAAATTAAAAGAGGTGAATATGTTATGCTTGCAGCCTTTGGAGCAGGACTTACATGGGGGTCAGCTTTGATAAAGTGGTAATCATTTTTTCTTTTTTTTTCTATATCTGCTTACATGCCATATCCTTAAAAGGCGTTCAATTTTTTCTTTAAATAGCCATACTATTACCATTACAACCGCTGCTATGCCAGCAAGACTCAAAAATTTTTCATATTCATGATGTCTCAGATAGTCTCCACCAAGAGAAAGAAGAACTGTTCCAAGAAGTCTTCCCACTCCTGCAATTACTGTAAACTCAAGAACGCTGAGGCTGCTTAATCCCAAAAAGTAGCTCAGATAGTCTTTTGGAAATCCAGGAATCAAAAAAAGAAAAAATACTAAAAATGCACCCTTATGATGTAGCAGATAGTCAAACTTACTAAGGACCGTTGGATCAACAACCCTTTCAACAAATGGTCTTCCAAATGTTCTTCCAAGAATGAATGCAACTACTGAGCCAAGCGTAAGTCCGATTGTGGATAAGACTATTCCACCTACAGTTCCGTATAAATAACCACCGAGTAATCCTGTTACTTCACCAGGAATTGGTGCTGCTACTACCTGAAAAGCCTGTAAAAGAACAAAGCCAATCACCCCAAAGGGTCCAAGAGACTGTATAAAACTTTTAAGTTTTTCCTCATTGAGAAATAATTCAATAATTCCAAATTTATAGGCTAAAAAAACAGATAAAGCAATAAGCACTGCAAGGGCTATAAACCTGAGCAGTGCTTTAAAAGTTATCTTATTTTTTACCACGAGATATAAGCTCCATGAAAGGAGTGATTAAATCTATTGGAAGAGGGAAAAGGATTGTTGAGTTTTTCTCAGAGGCAATCTCTTTCAAAGTCTGCAAGTACCTGAGTTGCAATGCAGCAGGCTCTGATGAAATAATTCTTGCTGCCTCTGTGAGTTTTTCAGCAGCTTGAAGCTCTCCTTCTGCATGAATGATTTTTGCCCTACGCTCTCTTTCAGCTTCTGCCTGTCTTGCCATTGCTCTTAACATTTCCTGTGGCAGGTCAACATTTTTAACCTCCACTGCAGTAACCTTAATTCCCCAGGGTTCTGTTTGTGAGTCAATAACCTTCTGAAGCTCTGCATTAATCTGTTCACGATTTGTAAGCAAATCCTGAAGTTCACTCTGCCCAAGAATACTACGAAGGGTTGTCTGAGCAATCTGACTTGTTGCATAGTAAAAGTCCTCAACAGCTGTAACTGCCTTAACTGGATCAATTGGTCTGAAATAAACAACTGCATTAACTTTTACTGAAACATTATCCTTTGTAATAACATCCTGTGCTGGAACATCCATTGTAACAATTCTCAGGCTTACTTTTACCATTTTGTCAATAACTGGCCATATAAGAACTAATCCAGGTCCTTTAACAGGAATTACTCTTCCAAGTCTGAATACAACTCCTCTTTCATATTCTTTAAGAATCTTGATTGCGCTGCTGAGAATATAAACTGTCAGGAAAATAATTACAATCAAAGTTAAAAGTGAAGTTTCAAAAAACATAAAAAACCTCCTTAAACTTTAAATCTGCCAATGGCAGTGTTAAGCTCTGCACCTAATCTTGCTAAGGCAGTTGCTGTCTGTGCTGACTGGTCAACTGCAAGTGATATCTCTTTTGAACCCTCTGCAATGCTTCCAATGTCCTGTGTTATATGGTCTGTAACTGAGCTCATTT
>NZ_JBMFOO010000016.1:0-41065 GCF_049969575.1 Thermodesulfovibrio sp.
AACTCATGGTGGAAGGAATTCTCGGTATAGAAGCTGGAATGAATCCTTACTTCTTAAGAACAAAGCTTGAATCTTTCCTTAGAGAACGTCAGAAGGAAAGAATATGAGAGTAAGAAAGAGAAATAATAACAATGAAGAGGAGAATATTCATCGTTGGCTCATATCATATTCTGATTTTTTAACTCTTTTATTTACATTTTTCGTTGCTCTTTATGCTCTGTCCAGTGTTGACATTACAAAGGCTGAAAAAATGACCTCTTCGTTAAGAAAAGTATTTAAAGTTATTGATGAACCAATATCTTTTGAAGAAGATCGCAATAAAGCAATTATTGAAGACCTCAAAAAACTCTTGAACGATATTTCAGGAATAAATATAAAGTCAGATGCAAGAGGTGTAGTAATAACTCTGCCAGATACTCTTTTGTTCAGTTCAGGCTCTGCTGAGCTAAAGCCTGAAGCCACTGAGGCACTTACAAGAATTGCTGAAAAATTAAAAGAAATTCCAGGCAAAGTGGCAATAGAAGGACATACGGATAATGTCCCAATCAGTTCTTCTGTTTACAGATCAAACTGGGAGCTATCTGCAGCAAGAGCTTCCTCGGTGCTTCATTTTCTCCTTCAAAAAGGACTCAATCCAGACAGATTCATGATTGCAGGTTATGGTGAATACAGACCTGTAGCTTCCAATGATACTGAAGAGGGTAGGGCAAAAAACAGAAGGGTTGAACTTATTATACTGAGATAAGTATAATGATAAATATGGAAGAACCATATCAGAAAATGAGAGAATTTTCAAGAGTAGATGCTGTTATACCTCTTCAAGTAAGATTGATTTGTCCTGAAGAAAGACAGAAGATAAAGGCACGAATCTTTGGAGAAGTAAGTTTTTTTTCTGCTCCAGTCGATGAACCAGCTGATAAGGCACTGGCTCAATGGATAAAGTTAATCAATTCAAAACTGGATTATCTAATTAGTTTATGGAGCTTAAGACAAGAAGGTTTTTGTGAACTCCCACTAACTGAGGTAAATATAAGTGGAGGTGGAATGAGTTTTATCTCTCATGTATGCTACAGTAAAGGAGATATTCTTGAATTAAAAATGGTTCTTGAGTCCCCCCAATCTATTGCAATGTTTGTTTACGGAGAAGTTGTAAAATGTGAAAGAATAAACAATTCCTATAAAATAGCTGTAAAATTTATCAATATAGATGAAGATATCAGAGACTATATTGTAAGATTTGTTTTCCATCGTCAAAGACAACTAATAAGACAAAAAAGGGAAATATAATGCTTGTAATAGTCGGAGGACTGGTTGTCTTAGGTAGTATAGTAGGTGGTTATCTTCTTGAAAAGGGAAATCTTTCAGTTCTATTCCAGCCTGCAGAAGTCATAATAATATTCGGTGCTGCTATAGGCGCACTTGTAATAGCTTCCCCTCCTCATGTTTTAAAGGGGGTAATAAAAGGAACAATTAAAACAATCACAGGTGGTGGCGGATATTCAAAAGGAGATTATATGGATACATTATTACTTTTAACTGAACTTTTTACAAAAATCAGAAAAGAAGGACTGATTTCAATTGAGCAGGATGTGGAAGAGCCTGAAAACAGTGCTATTTTTTCTAAATATCCTAAATTTATGAAAAATCATCATGCTTTAAGCCTCCTTACGGATACACTAAGAACAGTTATGACAACAACTGTTTCTTCTTATGAACTTGAAAGCATTCTTGACAGTGAAATTGAAACACTCCATGAAACAGAATCAGGACCTGTAAGAAATCTTCTTAATATTGCTGACAGTTTACCAGGTCTTGGAATTGTAGCAGCAGTTTTAGGAGTTGTTTTAACTATGGGAAAAATGAAGGAGCCTCCAGAGGTTATAGGCCATTCCGTAGGAGCTGCTTTAGTTGGAACATTTATGGGAGTGCTGATGTGCTATGGGTTTGTTGGTCCTCTTGCAAGAAGGCTTGAAGCAAGTGTAAATAATGAAAAAGAATATTTACAGGTGATAAAATCTGCATTAATAGCTTTTGTAGGCGGAGCAGCTCCTCAGATTGCTGTTGAGTTTGCCCGTAGAAATATTCCTCCGCACTTGAGACCCAGTTTTCATGAATTAGAAGAAGAACTAAGAGCATTAAAGAGTGGCAGATAAATCTAAAACAACAATAATAGTAAAAAAGATTAAAAAAGGACATGAAGCCCATCATGGTGGTAGTTGGAAAGTAGCCTATGCTGATTTTACAACAGCCATGATGGCTTTCTTTTTACTTCTGTGGTTAATTTCCATGCTTGAGCCTGCAAAAAGAGCTGCAATTGCCGATTACTTTACTAATTTTAATCTTTTTCAGTCCGGTCAGTCTTTTATGCAACAGACATCAGCAATTCATGAAGAAATGAAACAACCTGAGGTTAAAGAAAATCCTGCAGAGAGATTTAAAGAGCAGATGAAAAAGTCAATCGAGGAAAAACTTCAAGAACTAAAAGACCACATTATGATAGACACAGTTGAAGGTGGTGTTAGAATCCAGATTGTAGACCTTGAAGGTGAGCCAATGTTTCCCCTTTCCTCTGCTGAGCCAACTGAAAAGGCTCGGGAAATTTTAAAAGTTGTTGCAGAAAACATAAAAGATGAACCAGCAAAAATAGCAGTAGAAGGACATACAGATGCTGTGCCTTTCAAAGGAGGTAAAACTACAAACTGGGAGCTTTCAACTGCAAGAGCATCTTCAGCAAGAAGAGAGCTTGAAAAAAATGGAGTGGCACCAGAAAAAATTGCAAGAGTTGTGGGTTATGCTGATACAATGCCACTTATAAAGGATGATCCAAAAGATCCAAGAAATCGTAGAATTAGTATTATTTTAATGTTTGAAAAGGGGCAAAAAGCGGGCGTTTCTACTCTTCAGGAAAAACAAGGTTAAGAGCATCTTTTACTATTTCAATCCTGGCAGGAGTTTTCCCGAAATAATCACCATCTATTTGAACATGGGCATCTCCTGTGATTTCTAAGAATTCAGTTCTAAAATACTCAGTATCCCTCATTTTGATATGCTTTCCAAAAATTACTCCTGATATCTGAAGAGCAAGCTCAAACTTAGAGCGAGTTTGAGAAAGAAATGCGTAAAAACAGGGTTTTCTTAAATCTGCATCTGGTGCAAGTTTAAAAGAGCCTCCATAGCATGAAGCTTTACATACTACAGCACTGAATGCTTTTTTAATTTCTGAATTGGAAATTCTTAGCTCTGTAGGTGCGTAATTAAGCAAAGTTTTTATACCGCTTAAAATATAGGCAATTTTCTTAAAATATCTCTTTTTCTGTGAATCTACATTAAATACTGCCAGTCCATCAAAGCCAATGCCTGCCATAAGTATGAAAAGTCTTTGTTTTTCTTTATTTTTTATTCTTCCAAGATGAATTTTTTGAACTCTTCCTTTAAGAGCAATATCAATTGCTTTTTCAGTATTTTTAGGAATTTTCAACTCCTTTGCAAGAACTGAGGTTGTTCCCATGGGAAGAACTGCCATTGGAATCTGAGAGAAAGCAAGCCCATTTACAACTTCATTGTATGTTCCATCTCCACCTGCAGCAATAACAAGTATTTTACTGCCTTTTATTTGTTTTGCAAATCTTTCAGCATCTCCCTGTTTTTCAGTAAGCAGGGTTTCTACTGAAACGCCTTTATTTTTCAATATATTTTCAGCTTTTGTAATTTTCTTAAAAGCACTTCCACCTGCTATAGGATTTCCTATTAAAAAGACTTTTTCGTATTTCATAAGACGACTACAGGGGTTTTTTCAAGAAATTTTATCAGTTTTTCAATATCCAGTGGCGTTTTAACAAAAAAGGCTCTTCCTCCAGTGTTTTCTCCCTGTTTTTTAATATTTGTTATTCTTAAATATCCATGCTCCTTTGATGCAATATATCCTGTGGTATAATCTGGATTGTCAGAAACGCAAATTTCAGCTACTACTTCAGGACAGAATGCTACCTTTGATGCAACTGTTAGTGCTTCAATAACTCTTTGAGGCTCAGATGAGAGATTTTTTATTTTTTTTAAAACCTGCATTCTTCTTTTTTTGTCCATCTGAATTCTTGAAACTCTCACACCTCTTTCTTTATCAGGTTCAAGACGCTCTGCAGTTAAATAATCAATTAATGTGGCTCCTCGCATTTTTTGTCCTTTTATCACACTCCATGCTACTGTGATTGCTTTTTCTGAAATTCCAAGATTAATTAAATGCTCATTAATAACTTTTTGAGCCTCCTCCGAAGACTCGCAGAACACTGTTTTTACTGAAAGGGCTTCAACAGGCTGAATTTCTTCCTTTATTTTCTCTAATGTAAAAACAATTTTGTCAGGTAAACCTTTCGGATGTTCAATGGCTCTTTTAAAAAATTTTTTAAGAAACTTCTCTAATTCATAAAATTCATAAATTCCCTCAGCACCAGAGATGTGAATTTCTTTAGAGTTTTCAATTCTTGAGGCTCTCATTCTAAGGGACCACATAATCAATCTCAAGATTGTGGTTCTCGATGAATTTCAAATCGTCAATATAACTTCTTCCTTGAGTCGTTAAATAATCACCTGTCATTAAAGCATTTGCTCCAGAAATAAAAATCCATGAAGAAAATTCACCAAGCAATGGTCTTCCTCCACATACTCTTATGTCCTTTTCTGGTAAAATCAATCTAAACATTGCAATAATCTTTAAAGCTTCCAAAGGGGACAACACAGGCTGGTTTTCCAGAGGAGTTCCTTTAATAGGTGTAAGAAAATTAATTGGAACAGAATCTACATTAAATTCTTTTAAAAAATATGCCATGCTAACTATATCTTTCCAGGACTCTCCCATTCCAAAAACTCCACCTGAACATATTGAAACACCAGCTTTTTTAGCTGCTTCTAATGTTTTAACTTTATCTGAAAATTTGTGAGTTGTGCATATTTTTGGAAAAAATTCTTCGGAAGTTTCAATATTACAATGAAGTCTCTGAAGTCCGTAATCTTTTAAATATGAAATTTCATCATAGTTTAAAAGTCCTAAGGAAGCGCAACTATTAATTCCATTTTTTCGAAGACTCTCTATAGCCTCAGCAATTTTTTTCATTTCTTGTTTTGAAGGCTTTATTCCACTTATTACAATTGAAAATCTTTTAACTTTGTAATTTTTTGCTTCCAGAGCTTTTTTTAAAATTTCATATCTGTCCATCAAAGGATAAACTGGAGCATGGGTTTTCCATTTTAAAGATTGACAGCAAAAGGAACAGTCTTCTGGGCAGGCTCCACTTTTTGCATTAACTATTGCGCAGAGCTCTATTTTGTTGCCTTTGTATTTTTTTCTTCCAGAATTTGCCAAAAAAAGCAAATCATAAAAATCTGTTTTCTCTAAAAAATTTAATGCTTCCTCTTTTGAGTGCAATTTTACAATCACTTTTTCATCACCTTTGTGTATCTTATGTCTCTCATGATAATCTTACGACTTTTTACTGCAATGATTGACAGAAATACAAGAAATAACAAAATAAATAGTCTTGCTACAATTTTCGTAGGCTCCTCTGTAAAAACTATATTTTTAAAATTTTTAAGTACCCAGAAATAAAGAATTGAAAAAATAAAAAATGGTGAAACAACAGCTACAACATAAAAAAAAGCCTTTGGCAATATTATTTTAGTATTCTGTGTGAGCTCCTTGTAAAAATTATTCATTCCAAAAATCCAGATAAAAATAATTATTTCAAGCAAGCCAAATAAAAGAAGCATAAAACAGCCTGCCCAGAAATCAAGCTCGTCTATAAAATTTGGTATAAAAGCTGAAAAATGAGCTCCTATGATCACAAAAATCATTGATATACTGACAGATTTTGTATGCCCCCACTTCATCTCATCTTCAAAAAGAGCTATTAATGGCTGAATCAATGCTAAGGAAGATGTAAGAGCTGCCAAGAAAAGTAACATGAACCAGATAAATGAAATAAGCCATCCAAGTGGAAAACTCATAAACACAGCAGGCATTGTCATAAATCCAAGTCTGAATGTGCCTTCCTGAGCAAGTTCAGGAATTACTACTGAAGAAAACATTGCAAATGCTGCAGGAATTGCAATTGAAGCACCTATAACAACTTCTACAAATTCATTAATTAGAGCAGTCAATATTCCTGCTTTTATAACATCCTCTTTTGGATTGACATAGCTTGCATATACTGCAATTGCTCCCATTCCAAGAGAGAGAGTAAAAAATATCTGCCCGGCTGCTTCAACCCATACAACAGGATTTGTAATTCCTGAAAAATTAAGATTGTAAATAAATTTGAGACCTTCAAATCCCTTCCAGTTATTTGCTGAAATGCATATTATTCCAAGAAAAACTCCAAAGACAATTATTGCAGGCATACCAATTTTTGCTGTAATTTCTATTCCTCGTCTTATACCTTTTTGGAGGATAAACCAGTTAATTAAAAGAGTTAAAACAAGGAAAAAATAAGCCATAATAGAAGGCTTTGTATATTCTTTAAAAAAATTCACATAGGGCTTGACTGCTTCATGAGCATCAGAATTGATTACAGGAGTTGGCATCTTGCCGAAAAGAGAAAGAAAAGCAAAACCCAATGTCCAAGATTCAATGTATATGTAATACATGCAAATAAGTAAAGGTATAGCAACTCCTATGGAGCCAAGCACTCTTGCCCAGCTTGCATGATTAAAAAAAAGTCCTAAGATTCCAGTCATTGAGCCATGACCATGTCTGCCCGCATATCTTCCTATAACCCATTCAATAATCATCACAGGGAAACCCATAAGAAATAAAGCAACAAAATAGGGAACCATAAAGGCTCCACCACCATAAAGGGCAGCCTTTGAAGGAAATCTGAGAATGTTTCCTAATCCAACAGCATTGCCTGCTGCAGCAAGAATTAAACCTAATTTTGAACTCCATGATACTCTCTGTTGCATAAAAAATATTATAATAAAAAATGAAATTTGAGCCAAGATGGATAGCATGGGAAATAACTCGTAGATGTAATCTTCACTGCATTCACTGCCGCTCCTCTTCAGAAGAAGTAGTGATGAAGCACCCTGATCCTTCAAAGGAAGAATGTTTTAGAATTATAGATGACATCTCCTCATATGCTCAACCAGTTATAGTTCTTACAGGTGGTGAGCCTCTTTTAAGAGAGGATGTATTTGAAATAGCAGAATACGGTAGGATGAAAGGTTTAAGAGTATGTATGGCTACAAATGGAACACTGATTAATGACGAAGTCTGTAAAAAAATTAAAGATGTTGATATAAAAATGATTTCTCTTAGTCTTGATGGTCCTGATGAAAAAACCCATGACAACTTTCGGCAGCAAAAAGGTGCTTTTACTGCAACCATTGAAGCTACAAAGCTTTTAAAAAAATATGATATCCCCTTTTTAATAAATTCTTCATTTACAAAGAGAAATCAGCATACAATCCCTGAAACCTATCGTCTTGCAAAACAGCTTGGAGCAACTGCATGGTATATGTTTATGATTGTTCCAACAGGAAGAGGTGAGAATTTACTTAATGAGCTCATAGATGAAGAAGACTATGAAAAAATCCTTCAATGGCATTATGATATGGAGAAAAATGAAAAGGATATACTTGTAAGACCAACATGTGCTCCACAGTATTATAGAGTTATTTTGCAGAGATCAAAACAGGAAGGTGAAAAGTTTGAAAGGAGGTCTCTTAAATTTTCCACAGGAGGAGCCAAAGGATGCGTGGCAGCTCAGCTTATATGTCTTATAAATGTTGATGAAGATGTAATGCCTTGTAGTTATTTCCCACTTTCAGCAGGCAACTTAAAAAAACAGAGTTTTCGGGAGATATGGGAAAATTCAAAGCTTTTTAATGATTTACGAGACTTTGCTTCCTACAAAGGTCGTTGCAGAGTCTGTGAATATTTAAATGTATGCGGAGGATGTAGAGCTCGTGCATATTGTCTAAAAGATGATTACATGGAAGAAGATCCCCAGTGTAAATACATTCCAAGGAGATATGAATGAAAGATGCATTTCTTCAAGCCTGCAGAGGTATTAGACCTACATACACTCCTGTGTGGTTTATGAGACAGGCAGGAAGATATATGCCAGAGTATCAAAAAATAAGGCAGAAATACGATTTTCTCACAATGTGTAAAACTCCTGAAATTGCTGCAGAAGTAACTATGCAGCCTGTAAAAATTTTAAATGTTGATGCTGCAATTCTTTTTTCCGACATTTTGATTCCTCTTGAAGCAATGGGTTTTAAAATTGAGTTTGCTGATTCCTCTGGACCAAAGGTTTCACCAACAGTAAGAACAGGCAGTGATTTAAAAAATTTAAGACCTGTGGAACTACCAATTATAAACTTTGTTTTTGAAACAATCAAAATTTTGACAAAAGAGCTTGATGTCCCACTAATAGGTTTTTCTGCATCTCCATTTACTCTTGCAACATATGTTATCGAAGGTAGAAGCTCAAAAGAGTTTATAAATACAAAAAGATTTATTTTCTCTGAGCCAGAGAGCTTTCATAATCTCATGGAAATCCTTACTGATGCAACCATTCAGTATCTTATTGAGCAAGCAAAAGCAGGAGTTCATGCTATTCAAATTTTTGATACATGGGCTGGAATTCTTTCTCCATATGATTATGAGGTATTTTGTAAACCATATGTAAAAAAAATTGTGGAAAAGTTAAAATCCTATGTTCCAGTAATCTATTTCTGCTCTAATACTTCCGGACTTCTTCATCACATTAAAGATTTAGAAGTAGATGTTGTAAGCCTTGATTGGAGAAGTGATATCAGGGATGCATGCTTGACTCTTAACTTTCAGCCTCTTCAGGGGAATCTTGATCCGCTTGTCCTTCTTGGTAGAGAAAACGAGATTTTTAAAAGAATTAAAAATCTTTTAATACAAGCTCAATGTGCAAAGTCTCATATTTTTAATCTCGGTCATGGAGTTAATATTAATACCAGTGTAGATGTATTAAAAAAAGTTGTTGATTTTATTCATGAATTCAGGTTTTAGGAGGTTGCTATGCTTAAAATAGGAGTTTTAGCATCAGGAAGAGGTTCTAATTTTCAGGCAATAATTGACGAGATTGAAGCTGGCAGGCTTCAAGCAAAGATAGAGATTCTTATAGTTGATAATCCAGAGGCTTACGCAATTGAAAGAGCCAAAAAGCATGGAATTCCTTATCTTTACATCAATCCAAAAGAGTTTCCTACTAAGGAAGCCTTTTATGAAAAAATAAGGGATGAGCTTTTAGCAAGAGGAGTTGAACTGGTAGTTTTAGCTGGCTTTATGAGGATTGTGAAAAAGCCATTGCTTGATGCTTTTCCAATGAGAATTATGAATATTCATCCTGCTTTGCTTCCTTCTTTCCCGGGGCTTCATGGACAGAAACAGGCAGTTGATTACGGAGTTAGAATAAGTGGATGCACAGTTCATTTTGTTGATGAAGGAGTTGATTCAGGTCCTATAATTATTCAGGCAGCTGTACCAGTTCATCCTGATGATACAGAAGAAAGTCTTTCTGAGAGAATTCTGAAACTTGAGCATAAGATTTATCCTGAAGCAATAAGACTTTTTGCTCAGGGAAGGCTTAAGGTTGAGGGAAGAAAGGTAAAAATTTTAAACTATTGCCTTCCAGAAAAGCATTTTACAAATCCTGAATTAGGACAGTGAAATGAATAAATTTAGAACACAAAATACAGTAAGACCAACTCCTTCTGTAGTGAGAAAGGCTATTTTTGATATTTTGCAGGATGTAGAGGATAAAACATTTATTGACCTGTATGCAGGTAAAGGCTTTGTTGGAATAGAGGCATTAAAAAGAGGTGCCCGTGAAGTAATATTTGTAGAAAAGGATCCTGTTTTATGCATTTTTATAAAAAATACACTTCAAAAAAAGAAACTTTCTCAGAGAGCAAAAGTTTACAACTCAGATGCAGTAGAGTTCCTTATCCATAGTTCTCAAAAATATGATATAATTTTTGCAGACCCTCCATATGAATCTGGAGAATTAGAAAGACTGTTTAAAATACTTGAAAAAAAGAATATTGTAAAAGAAAATGGGGTGTTGATACTTCAGCACTACAAAAATGAATCATTAAGGGAAAAGCTTAAAACTCTTAAAATACATAAATGTTACAGATATGGAGATACTCTTTTAACAGTTTACAGGAGGCAAGAGTGAAAAAAATAGGAGTTTATCCAGGAACATTTGATCCTGTAACAAATGGACATCTTGATGTAATAAAACGGGCTCTTAAAATTTTTGATGAACTTATAGTTGCTGTTGCTGTGTCAAGTTATAAAAAAAATCCTCTTTTTACTGTTGAAGAAAGACTCTATTTTATCAGAGAAACTACAAAGGAACTTGAGAATTTGAAAGTAGAACCCTTTGATGGTCTCCTCGTTGACTTTTTAAAAGAAAAAAAAGCGGTAGCTATTGTTAGAGGCTTAAGAGCAGTATCAGATTACGAGTTTGAACTTCAGCTTGCTCATGCAAATCGGAGACTTTTTAAAGAGGCTGAAACAGTATTTTTAATGCCTTCTGAAGAATACTCTTTTCTTTCCTCTAGTATTGTTAAAGAAATTGTATACTTTGGAGGCTCTGTAAAAAATCTTGTACCTGCAATTGTGGAAAAGGCACTAAAGAAAAAATTTAAAGGCAGAGTTTAATGAGCAAACCCTGGGTTTCTGTTTGACTTTTTAAGGTAAAATGTATTATTTTAAATAGTCTACGATGTTTCAAATGGGCAGGTAGCTCAGTCGGTAGAGCAGGGGCCTGAAAAGCCCCGTGTCGACGGTTCGATTCCGCCCCTGCCCATTTAATTCTGTTGATTGACAAAAATCTATTTAAAAGTTTAAATTATTAAAGTTATTCATGGGCCGCTAGCTCAGCAGGCAGAGCACCGCCCTTTTAAGGCGGGTGTCGTTGGTTCGAATCCAACGCGGCTCATTGATATGTCCCCATCGTCTAGCCAGGCCTAGGACATCGCCCTTTCAAGGCGGTAACAGGGGTTCAAATCCCCTTGGGGACGTTAAAAAGCCGCAGAGAAAATCTGCGGCTTTTTATTTTACTGGAATAAATCCTGACTTTTTAGATTTGCATACAGGGCAGCGGTAATCTTGTGGTACTTCTTCAAAACATGTTCCAGGTTTTACTTTATTTTTCTCACATCCCTTTAAAGGTTCATATATGTATCCACAGTGACAACATCTGTAAGATATTAGTTTTTTCTTATTTTCTTCCATCATTTAAGCCTCCATTTTTATGATACTTTTTGCATTGTTCCTTTCTGTCCACATTTTGGACATTTCTGAGGTTTACATTTTCCCTCTTTTGTAGCCCCGCAATTGCTACATTTAAAAATTGCCATTTTTTCACCTCCTTGTAAGTTTTACTTTATTTTAAATAAAAATATTTATAAAGTCAATTAGACCTGTTTTAAACTGATAAATAAAATGGGTTATAATAATTTATCAATCTTTATGGAGGATAATTAATGCATATAGCTATAATCGGCACAGGATATGTAGGACTTGTAACTGGTGCATGCTTTGCTGAATTTGGAGTTTTTGTAACATGCGTTGATAAAGACATGGAAAAAATTGAAAAACTAAAAAAGGGTATAATCCCCTTTTATGAACCAGGGCTTGAGGACATTGTAAAAAGAAATTTAAAGGAAAAGAGGTTAAAATTTACTACCCGCATTGATGAGGCAGTTAATGAATCTCTTGTAATATTTATCGCTGTAGGAACACCTCCAAGGGGAGATGGTTCTGCAAATCTTGATTATGTTGAAGAAGTTGCAAAAGAAATTGCAAAAAATATGAATAGTTACAAAGTTATTGTCACGAAGAGCACAGTTCCTGTTGGAACAGGATTGAAGATAAAAGAAATTATCAAAAAAAATCTTGAAAAAAGCGTTGAATTTGATATTGTCTCAAATCCTGAATTCTTAAGAGAAGGCTCTGCTGTTGAGGATTTCATGCGTCCTAATAGAGTTGTAATCGGTGCAGAAAGTGAACAGGCAGTTGCCATAATGAAAGACCTTTATAGACCTTTGTATTTGATAGAAACTCCTTTTGTAATCACTGATATAGCTACAGCTGAATTAATAAAGTATGCTACCAACAGTTTTCTTGCAACAAAAATCTCATTTATTAATGAAATATCAGCACTCTGCGAAGCAGTGGGTGCAAATGTCAATACAATAGCAAAGGCAATGGGGCTTGATGGAAGAATTGGCCCTAAATTTCTTCATGCAGGCATAGGGTTTGGTGGTTCATGCTTGCCAAAGGATACAATGGCACTTGTTAAAATTGCTGAAGAAAAAGGGGTAGAGCTTCGCATTGTTAAGGCTGCCATTGAGGCAAATCAAAATCAAAGGGAAAGATTAACTCAAAAAATAATAAAAGCATTTAACGACAAAATTGAGGGAAAAATCATAGGTATCCTTGGCTTATCATTTAAACCCAATACTGATGATATAAGAGAGTCTCCTGCATTATATATTATTCAGAGTCTGCTAAATAAAAAAGCAACACTTAAAGTTTATGACCCTCAGGCTATGGAAAACACCAAAAGAGTTTTTCCAAACATAATTTACTGCTCAGATGCTTACTCTGTAGCAAAAGATGCTGATGCTGTGGTAGTTGTTACTGAATGGAATCAATTCAGAAATCTTGATCTTGAAAGAATTAAAAAACTTATGAAGGGAAGTTTGTTCTTTGACTTCAGAAACATTTACGATCCAGTGAAAGTAAGACAATCAGGATTTAGTTATTTTAGTGTAGGAAGACCATGAAAAATTTTTTCAAGAATAGACTGAAAACACGGATGATTTCTTATAAGATCATATGTTTTAGATGTTTTAAGATATTTCCAATTGTTATAACCTTTCTCAATTGCTTTTATAAGCCATTTACAGGCTTCTTCAGGCATTCCTTTCATGGCAAAAAGCTCTGCCATACTGTTTAATGCGTATATATTGTTAGGATTAAGTTCAATTGATTTTCTAATATCTCTTTCAGCTTCTTCTAATTTGCCCATTAATAAATAAGTGAATCCTCTATTGTTGTAAGGCATTCCATTGTTTGGCTTTAATTCAATAGCTTTATTATAATCAGCAATTGCCAGCTCATATAGACCTAAAACTGAATAAACTATTCCGCGATTATTGTATGCAAGAAAATAATCTGGTTTAAGCTCAATAGCCTTCGTATAATCTGCTATTGCAAGGTGATAAAGTTTCTTTCTATAGTAAGCATTCCCTCTTTCTTTATAAGCTTGATAATTATCTGGCTCTTTCTCTATTATTTTTGTGTATTTTGCAATTGCAATATCATGTTTTTTTCTTTTTATAAATTTTAAATTTTTCTTTACCTGTGACATATTTAAATTTTATTTTGTTTTGTATTTTTATTTCAAGAAAAATTAACCGATCCATACAGTTTTATTAAAATCAAACATTCCTTCAACAAAATGATTTGTTGTGCCTCTGAACCCCACTCTTAAACTATCTTCAAGATTGTAATACTTAAGGCATGTTCCACAAGTGAATACCTCTGTTCCCATTTCTTCAATTTTTTTAAGAAGTGGAATAAACTCCTCATCTATGGTAGAGAGTTTAACAGCTGTATTCATTAAAAAAATCATCTGGGGAAGTTGTCGGGTGGCTATCATTGTTTCAAGATAAGCTTTCATAAGGATTCTTCCTAATTTTTCATCCTTACCAATTACATCTGATGAAATAATAACCAGTAAATCCTTTTTTGTCTGCTTTTGTACTGTTGGGGAAATCTGACAGGTATAACCTTTAACAATCTTTACCTTCCAGTAGTTTTCCTTCTCCTCAACTTCATAATAGTAACCAAATCTCGTCGCATATTTTTTTAAATTCTCCATAGAACCTTCATTGTCAACAATTACTGTTACAATTCCTTCTTCTATCTTTGACAATGCTTCTTCAGCAAGGATGATGGGTTTTGGACATCCTAAACCTCTTGCATCAATTTCCATATTTTCCTCCAATGTTTTTATGAGATTGTTCAAAAATTTACAACTTCATAAAAATCAAGAAGTTGTAAGCCTAAATAATTCTTCGCCATCGCCCGGGATGACATAATAATTTAATCATTTTTATTGAACAGCCTCTTTTATTTTAATTTATTTTCAAGAAGGTTTATCAATATGTTAGGATAAAATAATGGAAAAATTAATACTGGCAATAACAGGAGCTTCAGGCATAATTTATGGAATAAGACTTCTTGAGGAAATTTCTAAAAATTTTGAAGTATTAGTAATTTTATCCAGCTCTGCCATAAAGGTAATGGAGCATGAGACAGAAATTAAAAGTTTACATGAGTTTAAAGAGAAGTTTAGAGATCCAAACATAAAAATTTATTCTGAAAATCAGATTGATGCTTCTGTGGCAAGTGGCTCTTATAAAACCCGGGGGATGTTTATTGTTCCATGTTCAATGAAAACTCTCTCTGCAATTGCTACTGGTTACGCTGACAATTTAATAACAAGAGCTGCTGATGTAATAATTAAAGAGGGAAGAAGACTTATAATTTCTCCAAGAGAAACTCCCCTCAGTGCCATTCATATTGAAAATATGCTGAAACTTGCCAGAATTGGAGTTATTATAGTACCACCCATGCCTGCATTTTATCATAATCCTCAAACAATTGATGATATGGTGAACTTTATAGTGGGAAAACTTCTTGACAGCATGGGAATTGAAAACAATCTTTACAGGAGATGGAATGGATAAAATCGGAGTGTTGTTACTTAATATGGGCGGACCTGACAGCCTGTCCGCAGTTAAACCTTTTCTTTATAACCTTTTTACTGATCCTTACATAGCAAACTTTGGATTTATGCAGAAACCTCTTGCATGGCTTATTTCTAATGTAAGAGCAGGTAAAGTAAAAAAAGCTTATAAAAAAATTGGTGGAAAGTCTCCTTTAAAAGAAATCACAGAGGCACAGGCAGAGGCTCTTCAGAAAGCCTTGGGAGAGGGATTTAAAGTTCTCGTTGGGATGCGATACTGGCATCCTTTTATTGAAGAGTCTGTGGAGGAGTTTAAAAAATCAAACATAAAAAAAGTTGTGGCAGTTTTACTTTATCCGCAGTTTTGCAGTGCCACTACATCTTCAGCTGTTGAGAGATTCAAGAAGCTTACAAAGGGAAATTTTGAATTCAAGATAATAAGTTCCTGGTGTGATTATCCTTTATTTATTGAAGCATGGATTGAACAAATTGAAAAGGCATTTGAAAGGCATGGTGGTGAGTGTTTTGTTCTTTTCAGTGCCCATGGAATTCCTCTTTCCCTTCATAAAAAAGGAGACCCTTATATTTCAGAAGTGCAAAAAACTGTAAATGCCATTGCCAGTAAAATGAGGTTAAAAGATTTTAAAATATGCTTTCAGAGTACAACAGGACCTATTCAGTGGGTAAAGCCTTCAACTGAAGAAGTGATTAAAGAACTAACCAAAACAGAAATAAGAAAAATTCTGATAGTTCCTGTAAGTTTTGTTTCTGATCATATTGAGACTCTTTATGAGATTGATTTTGTATATAAAAAAATGGCTAATGATTTAGGATTGCAACTTTATCGGGTTGACTCATTGAATACTTCTTCAAAATTCATTGAAGCTTTGAAAAATCTTGTATTAGAATGTTTACAAGGAGAAATGGAAAATGCTTTACGGTGAAAAAGCTATAAAAGAAGCTAAACTTGAAGCATGGGATAATCCATATCCAGAGAGGGATTACAGAATTGAGATAAGTTTTCCTGAATTTACCTGTTTATGCCCAAGATCTGGATATCCTGATTTTGCAACAATAAGGATAAGTTATATTCCTGATAAAAAAATTGTTGAACTTAAATCTTTAAAACTTTATCTTAATTCCTACAGAGACAAATACATCTCTCATGAAGCGGTAACAAATAAAATTTATGAAGACCTATATAACCTTCTTCAACCAAGAGCCTTGGAGGTAATAGGTGATTTTAATCCACGAGGAAATGTAAAAACAGTAATAAAGGTCTCCTCTGAGAGTAAATAAACTATGTTATAATATTTTTAGCGCCCATAGCTCAGTAGGATAGAGCGGCGGACTACGAATCCGTAGGTCGGGGGTTCAAATCCTCCTGGGCGCATTTATAAATAAATGCAGAGCATAAAACAGGTGAAAATAGGAATAATTGGTGGTAGCGGACTCAGTGAATCAGAGGTAAAAAAAGAAGTAATCACCATAAAAACTCCCTATGGTGAACCTTCTTCTCCCTATGAAATAGAAGAAATTGAAACCATAAAAGTCCTATTTCTCAGGCGTCACGGTGAAAGGCACAGCATACCACCCCATAAAGTTAATTACAGAGCCAATATTTATGGATTTAAACTCTGCGGCATAGAAAGGATATTCGGAGTTTTTGCCACAGGTTCATTAAACGAAAACATACCACCAGGTAGTATTGTGATTCCTCATCAAATAATAGATTTAACTCAAGGAATGAGACCTAATACTTTCTATGAAGAAGGAAAGGTCGTTCATATAGATTTTACAGAACCGTTCTGCAGTGAAATGAGAGAGCATTTATTAGAAACAGCAAAAAGATTTAGAATTGATGTAATTCCCCATGGGACATACATATGTGTAACTGGTCCAAGACTTGAAACAGCTGCTGAAATAAGATTTTTTAAAAATATGGGTGCTGATATTATTGGTATGACAATTATGCCAGAGGCTGTGCTGGCAAGAGAATTAGAAATTTGCTATGCTGCAGTTGCTGTTGTTGGTAATTATGCTGCTGGAATATCAAAACTGCCTCTCACAGTTAAAGAAGTTGTTGAAACAATGAAAAATTCACTTGATACGCTGGGTTTACTTATAAGAGAAACTATCAAAAAACTACCCCATGAAAGGAACTGTTCTTGCAAAGATGCTCTTAAGAATGCTTCTTTTTAGCGTTTTAATTTTCATTTTTTCTTTTAACAATGCCTTTGCATATGAAACAGCTGATTTAGTTATTGTTATCAAATCAAAAAGAGTGATGTTTCTCATGAAGGAGGGTAAGATACTCAAAGCCTATAGAGTTGCTCTTGGAAAAAATCCTTCGGGAAGAAAAACATCTCAGGGAGATGGAAAAACTCCTGAAGGAAGATATTACATAGTGGGAAGAAATCCCAATAGTAGTTTTTATAAGGCACTCAAGATATCGTATCCCAATGAAAAAGATATTGAACAGGCAGCAAGACTGAAGGTGAACCCTGGTGGTGGAATAATGATACATGGGCTTTCCAAAAAAGTGGAATATCTTGGCAAATATCACATAATTGATGATTGGACTGAAGGCTGTATTGCTGTTACAAATGAAGAAATGGATGAAATATGGAGGATGGTTCCTGATGGGACTACAATAGAGATACTGCCATGAATGAGATTGAGTTAAATGATGAATTTCTTAAAGCTTTAAACTTAGCGGAAAACACAGATAAAAACCTATTTATAACAGGAAGGGCAGGGACAGGAAAATCAACATTTTTAAATTATTTCAGAGAAAATACAAAAAAAGAAGTTGCAGTTCTTGCCTCAACAGGAGTAGCAGCAGTAAATGTTAAAGGACAGACAATTTATTCTTTTTTTAATTTCAAACCTGACATCACCATTCATAAAATAAAGGAGATAAAGCCAAGGCATCCAGATCTTTATAAAAAACTTGACTGTATTGTTATTGATGAAATATCAATGGTAAGGGCTGATATTCTTGATTGCATTGATGCTTTTTTAAGAATCCATGGTCCAAAGAAAAATAAGCCCTTTGGCGGAATTCAGATGATTTTCATTGGTGATTTATATCAGCTACCTCCTGTTGTAACATCAAAAGAAAAGACCATTTTCAGAGAATTTTATAAAACTCCCTATTTTTTTAGCTCCGGTGTTTTTAATGAATCTGAATTTGAATTCATTGAGCTTGAAAAGGTTTATAGACAGTCTGACATTCAATTCCTTGAAATTCTCAATTCAATAAGAAACAACACTGTTAACGATGAAATCATTGAAAGACTGAATAAAAGGTTTAATCCTGATTTCGAGCCAGATGAGAACGATTTTTATGTTTATCTTACGACAACAAATAAAATGGCAGAAAAGATAAATTCGGAGAAGCTTTCAAAGATAAAAAATAAAGAATTCAAGTATTATGGCTTTGTTGATGGAGAATTCAAAGAACAGGACCTTCCCACATCACAGGAACTTATACTTAAAGTTGACTCTCAGGTAATGCTTCTTAATAATAATTTAAAAGGAAGATGGATAAATGGAGATATAGGAAAAATAGTTGAGATAAAGTCAAGAAAAATTGAACCAGATATAATAGTTGTTGAACTTCAAAATGGAGAAACTGTTGAGGTTACTCCTTTTACCTGGGAGATGTATGAATTTTACTATGATAAAGAAAGGAAAAAAATTTTAACTCACACTGTTGGACAGTTTACTCAATATCCGCTGAAGCTTGCATGGGCTATAACAATTCATAAAAGTCAGGGTTTAACTTTTGATAAATTAATACTTGACATAGGAAGAGGAACTTTTTCTCATGGACAGCTTTATGTGGCACTTTCAAGATGTCGCTCTCTGGACGGACTGATATTAAAAAGACCTGTATGCCAGAAACATGTTCTTCTTGACAGGAGAATTGTGAGATTTCTCACTCAATTTCAGTATAAACATGCAGAAAAAAATCTTCCCATTCAGGAAAAAATCTCAATAATAGAGAATGCCATAAAGAATGGGAAAAAATTAGAGATTGTTTATCTTAAATCTACAGATATAAAGTCAAAAAGACTGCTAAAGCCTATTTACATAGGACCAATGCAGTACGGTGATAAGACATTTCTTGGTTTAAAAGCATTCTGTATGCTCAGAAATGAGGAAAGAAACTTCAATGTGGAAAAAATTCTTGATTTAAAGCCTGTAGATTAGCCTATCTCAGAAGATCTCTGAGGTTTTGAGCAAGTTCATTGTTCAGAGGAATGAGCATGAAGACTTCTATGTAAGCTCTATCTTTATTGCCGATTAAATAATAAATAATACCTTTAAGATAATGCATATAAGCAGAATTTAAGCCTGAGTTATTGATAAGTTTTAAAGCTTCTTCAAAATCTTTCTCAATAATACAGATTCCAACAAGCCTCGCAATAGTCTTTTCATCCTTTGAAAGCATCTGAAAGTATTCCCTTGCTTTCTTAAAATTGCCAAGACGGTAATAAAGAACACCAATTTTATTTATAATGTTGCTCTCTTGCTTTTGTTTGAGTATGTCTTCATAAACTGATAAAGCCATGTTCCACTGCCCTGTTTTTTCGTATTGTTCAGCTAAAGCAGTATAATCAGAAATTTTTCCTTTTTTGGCTTCTTTCTTTATTTCTGAAGGAAATAGGGTTTTAACTTTTAAATAGGTTACCTTTTTATTTGCAATGAGCACATTTATGTCTCTGTCAATTAAAAATTCTTCTGGATTAAAATAAAGAGGTTTTCTCTGTGAAAAATCAATCAGTAGCAATGCAATTCCCTTTTTTTTATCCACAATAATGGAATCTCTTACAGGATAAACATAACCATCCTGTACAACAATTAATTGCGAACGCAAAGTAGTAATCCATTTTTTTATAGGTTCTATCTTACTGATATAAATATCATCTCTCTGAGTTTCAAGGAGTTTATAACCTTGCACTGGATTATAGTTTTCGTCAATAACAAAAACATAGGCTGATTCACTGGCAAAAATAAGAGATGGAAGAAGCAATAAAATAATTATAATTAAACTCTGCATTTAAATATTTTATCATAATTGAAGATGCTCACAGGTTAAAATTATTTATGCATCTTATAACTGAAAAAATAGAAGATTTAAAAAACAGGATAAAAGAACTTGAGACAAAAGGACAGTTATCCAGAATACAACCGCTACTTAATCAGCTAAAAGAATTTATCATTCAGGAAAACAGAGAACGAACTGTCTGTGGAATGAGTTTAATATGTGCTCAATGTGGGAAGGAAGGTAAAGCCTGTTGCGGAAAGAATATAGAATTTAAATACTCTGACGAGCTTCTTTTAATAAATCTCCTGTATGGAGTAAAAATTCCCGAGGAACCTGAATTTCCTGACATGTGTCTTTTTCTTAATGAATCAGGATGTGTCCTCTTTGCAAGAGATGCCTTTTGTATAAATTTCATCTGTGATAAAATCAAAGAACAGATTCCACTGGAAAAACTAAAAAAACTCAGGCAACTGGAAGGGCTTCATTTAAACCTTCAGTTTCAGGTTGAACAAATGCTTAAAAAATTCAGTGGTGTTTATGATTTTCAAAATTACAATAAATTGAACTATTTTCGCACTTAATACATTCTACTTGAATGACACTGTGTTTAATGCCTATGCTCACCAGTTCCTTTTCAATCTTTTTTCTTATTTTATCAGCTTCACTTAAAAGCTGATTATCAACTACCACATGAGCTGAAAAGGCTGGAACACCGTAACCAATTGACCAGATATGAATATCATGAATATCAATAATTCCTTTAATTTTTTTAATTTTCTCTGTTATTTCCTCCACATCAAATCCCTTTGGAACAAAATCAAGAAAAATCCAGAGGGAATCTTTAATAACTCTTACTCCTCCAGTAATTATAATAAAGCCTATAAACCAGCTTATTATTGGATCAATTATTAGCCAGTCTGTGTATTTTATAATTAAGCCTCCTATAATGACACCTGCTGATGATATAGTATCTCCAATTACATGTAACCACGCACTTTTAATATTTAAATCTTCGTGCCTGTGCCCAAGAATCCACGCCATAAGAAGATTTCCCAGAAAACCAAATACTGCTACAGGAAGCATTATATCAGAGTCAATTTTTGGAGGATTAAGCAGTCTTTGATAACCCTCAAAAAATATCAAACCGGCAATTACAATAAGACTTACTCCATTTATAAATGCGGCAAGTATTCCAATTTTATGATATCCATAGGTAGCTTTTCTGCCAGATGGTTTTTTAGTAATAATTGAGGCAATAAGGCTTAAAATCAATGCAAAAGCATCTGTAAAAACATGTCCAGCATCACTGAACAGAGCAAGACTATTACTTATTAGTCCACCGATAATCTCAACAATGAAAATAAAAAAAGTTATTCCGACAGCGAAAGACAATTTTTTCATAGATGAGTGCTTCACTGTTTATTTTATTAAATCCAGAGCTTTTTTATGAAGTGTTTCATTGGCAGAAACTAACAGGGTTGTTTTCGTATTAAAGGCAATTTTCAGATTTTCAATTGAATTACCTTCAATGTCTGTGACGATTGCAGAGGATTCTTTTGCGATTAACACACCTGCTGAAAAATCAAATATTCTTGATGGTGTTGGAACAATGAATATGCTCAAAGCTCCTCGGGAAAGATATGCAAGATCCAAGGCAGTGCTTCCAAAACATCTTACTCTGTTTGCGATTTTCAGTACAGGAAGAATTTGCTTTACAGCATTATGTGGAGTTGATGCTTCAAAGGCAATTATTACAGGCATTGTATTGTCTCTGGTTTTAATCCTCTGTCCATTGAAAAAAGCGCCATCATCTCTTTTAGCCCAGAATTCATCACCATTTACGAGGTTTATTATGTAACCTAATTTAAGACTTTTTAAAGTTTCTCCCTCAGCTATTGCAATTGATGTAGAAAAAAATGGAATGCCTGATACAGCGTTTTTACTACCATCAATTGGGTCAATTATAAGGCTTGGATAATTTTCCTGTATTAGTTTTGAGCCTCTTTCCTCGGAAATTATATTAATTTTGGCGCCTGCTTTTTCAAATGCCTCAATTATTCTGTCTTCAGCCAATTTATCAATGGGAAATGTGGTATCTCCCGAGGCACCTCTTCCCAAGGCAGTTGTATTGAACTGAGGCTTAAATAGAGAGATTTCTTTAAACAGTCTTTGTCCGATGTCTCTTAAAAACTCTATCTCCATAAGCTTTTATTATAGCCTAAAATACCGAATAAAGAAAAAGAGATTTCAGATAAGCAGCTCTTATACCTTACTTGTCTCAGCCTCTGAACTCAGGGATTCCCTTTTTAACACAAAGTTCAAAAGCATTTGTAAGAAACAACCTCTTTCATCAGTTTCAAATGTTTATATTGACAATAAAAGGTAATGAAATTTACACTTTAATTATATCCTGTGCAGGATTGGAGCTTAAAAAGTTTTTCTGGATGAAGGGCTTTGGAAATAAAAGAAATTATAAATAAGAAACAGCTCAGAGAATTCGTAACCCTGCCATTGAAACTTTATAAAGAGGATTCCTTTTACGCTTCTCCATTAATTAAAGATCAGATAGAGCATCTTACTGCGAAAAATCCTTTTTTTAAAAGAGCAAAGGCTAAATTTTATATTGCTTACAAGGATGGAAAACCTGCAGGAAGAATCGCTGCCATAGTTAATTATGCTCATCTTGAATATCATAAGGACAATGTAGGCTTTTTTGGTCTTTTTGAGTGCATAAATGACCAGGCTGTTGCAAATGCCTTATTTAATAAAGCAAAGGAGTTTCTTAAAGAAAATAATCTTTCCATAATGCGTGGTCCAATGAATCTTTCAACAAATGAAGAATGCGGATTTCTTTATGAAGGATTTGATTGTCCTTCGATGATAATGATTCCCTATAATCCACCATATTACAACAGTCTTGCTGAATCCTATGGAATGAAAAAGGCAAAGGATCTTTACTGTTTTTTAGCTGATGTTCCTGAGATGCTTCCTTCAAAGATTGAAAGAATCGCACAGTTTGCTGAAAAACAGGGAATCATGGCAAGAACAGTGAAATTAAAAAATTTAACTGAAGAGCTTTATGCATTCATGGAAGTTTATAATGAAGCATGGGCTTCAAATTGGGGATTTATTCCTATAACAAAGGAAGAAATTGATTACATGGCTGAAAAGCTAAAGCCAATAGCTTTGCCAGAATTGGTTATTGTTGCTGAAAAAGAAGGTAAGCCTGTTGGTTTTTTTGGTGCCATTCCTGATTTTAATGAAGTATTAAGAAAAATAAAAGGAAGACTTACGCCATGGGCAATAATTAAGGCTCTGTATTACAGAAGGAAAATTCAATCAATAAGGCTTCTTCTTTTTGGAGTAAAAAAAGAGATGAGACACAAAGGAGTGGAATCAATAATGCTCAGGGAAGCTTTCAAGGGTGCCAGAAAATATGGCTTTAAAAAAGTTGAATTTTCGTGGATTCTTGAAGATAACTTTGATACAATTAATCTGACCCAGATAATTAATGCCCGTAGGTATAAAACTTTGCGAATTTACGAGACTGATATTGTATGATTAAATGTGTTATAATTAAACACTAGGAGAAAAAATATGAAAATTATTAAACAGCTTTTGTTGATTTTGTTAGTTTTATCTATTTTATCCAGTTCTTTTGCAGCTGAAAAAAGATACAGTTTGCCTCTGGAAGAATCACCTTATATTGGATATGAGAATGCACCCGTTACCATTGTTGAATTTATTGACTATCAATGACCGCATTGTGTTGAGGTCGGTCCGACCATCGAAGGATTGGTTAAAGAGTTTACAGGAAAGGTAAAACTTGTGATTAAGTTTTTCCCATATCGCTACAGAGATTATTCAAGAGTTGCAGCAGAGGCCGCAGTTGAAGCATGGAAGCAGGGAAAATTTGCTGAAATGCATGAATTATTAATAAAAAGATCTCCAAAGCTTGACAGGGAATCTTTAATAGCATATGCAAAAGAACTCAATCTTGATATTGAAAAATTTATAAAGGCAATAGACAATCAAGAAGGTGCTTCAATCATTGAAAGAGATTTGAAACTCGCCAAGGAGATGGAACTTTATGTAACTCCTGCTTTTTATATCAATGGATTAAAAATTCTTGGAGTAAGAGACTATGATTATTTCAAGGAAATTATTTTACAAGAACTTAAAAGTGCTACTAAAAAATAGCATCATTTACTTTCTCTGCGCTATTTTTGTTTTTTTTATCTATTTCCATATTGAAGGCTTTGCCTCTGACAAAAAGAAAAAACAACTTGAACCCCTTCCTCCTCCACCTGTTCCAAAGGACAATCCAATGACTTCAGAGAAAATTGAACTTGGTAAAAAGCTTTTCTTTGACCGAAGACTTTCAGGAGATGCAACTACAAGCTGTGCCAATTGCCATGATCCTGAAAAAGCATTTACAGATGGTTCTGAAATATCTCTCAGTTATCCAACAACAAGAAACTTCAGAAATGCTCCTACTTTAATGAATGTAGCCTATGCAAAATATCTTTTCTGGGATGGAAGAGCAAAGACTCTTGAAGAACAGGCAGAGTTTCCAATTATGTCAGCTTTTGAAATGAACCAGAATCTTGATTTTTTAGAGGAAGAAATAAGAATTGTTCCTGAATACAGAGAAGCCTTTAAGAGAATTTTTGGTAATGATGTAAATATAAAACTTATTGCAAAAGCAATTGCAGCCTTTGAAAGAACGCTAATATCGAGAAATGCACCAATTGACCGTTATTTAAGGGGAGATGAAAATGCATTAACTGCAGAAGCTAAAAAGGGACTTAAAATCTTTACAGGAAAAGGAAAATGTATAGAATGCCATTATGGAGCTTATCTCAGTGATCAGGAATTTCATGCTTTGGAGGTTCCAGAAAATCCAAAATATGTTAATGAGCCAAAGTTTATAACTACAAGGCGCTATGTGGCTAAAATTAATAGATATCCAGACTACATGAATGTAAAAGAGGACCTTGGAAGATACTTTAAAACGAAGAAAAAAAAGGATTACAAAGCTTTTAAAACTCCTACCTTAAGAGAAGTTGCAAAAACCGCACCTTATATGCATAATGGTATATTTAAGAGCCTTGACGAGGTAATTGATTTCTTTAATAAAGGCGGAGGAAAGGGGAATAAGGTGTTGAAACCTCTTAATTTAACTGATGATGAAAAGAAAGCACTGAAAACCTTTCTTGTGGAAGCTCTATCTGGTGATGATTTGAATATAAAACCACCAGAAATTCCATAAACCTGGAGGAGATATGAAAATTGAAGAAGTAATAAACGAAAAACCATATTTACGAAGCCCCCTTGAATTTTATGGAAAAATTAAAAATTTAACAGAACAGTGCAAAAAAGACAAAGAAATGCTAAATCTTGACAGCGATACTGCATTGATTGATATTGTTCTTAAAAATTTCTCATTAGTTTTTCAGATCCCCTATGAATCAGTTTTGTTCTTAAAGGATGAGATTTTAAAAAGCGGTAAAAATCCTGTTAAGGAGCCTCATAGTTTGTGGACACTTCAGATTCAAGGCGAGGAGATTTCAAAGGAAGAAGCTGAAAGAATGCTTTTTATATTAAGCAAGCCCTTTTTTGTCTTTTTAAGAAAAGAAGGCGAGCAGGCATCTTTTATGGATACAGGAAAATGCCCAGTCTGTGGAACAGATTCATCTCTTGCAATGATTACAGAGAATAATGAAAAAATAATGATCTGTCCACTTTGTGGGCATAGAGGAAGCTTTTTCAGGATTGGATGTCCATATTGTTTTAATAAAGATTCAACCAGAATAGAAATCCTTCTTGATGATGAAGAAATAAGAGCTGAACTCTGTCTTGAATGTAATACTTACATAAAAAGCTTTAAAGAAGATCATTATATGAAATACAGAGATCCATTTTTAATTGACCTGGTTAGTTTGCCTCTTGATATTGTGGTTCAGAAGCGTGGCTACATAAGAAGATCTCCAAATATTATAGGTTTAAGAACAATTGCATAATGGGTAAGAAGGTTTTTCATGAACTTATATCTTTGGATGAGGCAAGACAGAGGCTTTTAAATTTTTTTAAAGAAAGGGTTTCAATTCCCATTGATGCAGAAGTAATTTCGGTTAAATCCGCCTTAGGAAGAGTCACAGCAGAGCCTGTTTTTGCGAAATTTTCCTCACCCTATTTTCATTCTGCTGCAATGGATGGATATGCTGTTAGAGCTCGTGATACTTTCACTGCAACTGAGAGAGAGCCAGTAAGGCTCAAAATTGGTGTTGATGCTCACTGGATTGAAACAGGAGACCCACTTCCAGAGGATTTTGATGCAGTAATACCAGTGGAAGATGTCAATATAAAGAATGGATATATAGAGATTTATGCATCTGTGCCTCCTTACAATGATGTAAGACCTATTGGAGAAGATATTGTGGCAACAGAGTTAATTATTCCTGAAAGTCATGTTGTGCGTGCTGCTGACATTGGAGCAATGCTTGCAAGCGGAATAACAGAGATAAAAGTTCGCAGAAAGCCTGTTATTGGGATAATTCCAACAGGTTCAGAACTAATTGACGCTGAAACAATTAAAGAGAGAATGCCAAATCCTCCTGAGCTTATAGAGTATAATTCAGCCGTTCTTAGCAGTCTCGTAACTGAGGTGGGAGCTGAAGCTAAAATTTATTCAGTAGTTCCAGATGAGGAAGATAAAATAAAAAATGCAATTTTGCATGCTTTAAACGAGTGTGACATTGTTTTGTTGAATGCTGGTTCTGGATATGGAAAGGAAGATTTTACTTATAAAGTAATCAATGAACTTGGTGAAGTTATCATAAATGGTGTTGCCATAAAACCTGGTAAACCCTTTATTGCAGGATTTATTAGAGAGAAAGCAGTTTTAGGAATACCGGGTTATCCTGTATCAGCCTTCTTATGCTTTGACATTTTTGTTAAACCTCTTATAGAGCTTTATCTTGGTGTATCAACAAAAAAAGAAGAAGTACTTAAGGCAATACTTTCAAGACAGATATCATCAAGCATAGGGGTTGATGAATTTGTAAGAGTGAAGGTGGGTAGGGTAGGAGATAAATACATTGTAACTCCAATGGGAAGAGGTGCAGGACTTTTAATGAGTGTTGTTAGAGCTGATGGATATATTGTTGTTCCCAGAGGTTCAGAAGGATTCTCTCAGGGGTCTGAGATACCCGTTTATTTATGGCGTAGCAAAGAGGAGATTGACAATACTGTAGTCTGCATTGGCAGTCATGATAATACTCTTGATGTTTTGTATAATTTTTTAAGAAAAAGATTTCCCCAAGTAACTCTTTCATCTGCACATGTTGGTTCAATGGGAGGTCTTATTGCAATTAAAAAAGGTGAAGCACATATTGCTGGGACTCATCTTCTTGATGAAGCAACCGGGGAGTATAATGTGCCTTTTATAAAAAGACTTTTGCCAGAGAAAAAAGTTGTTCTTATTAATCTTGTTTATAGAATTCAGGGTTTTATCGTTAAAAAAGGTAATCCAAAAAACATTAAAGGATTTGAAGATCTTACTCGTGACGATGTAGTTTTTATAAACAGACAGGCAGGTTCAGGCACAAGACTTCTTCTTGATAAACATTTAAAGGAACTTGGGATATCTCCTGATGCTATAAAAGGTTATGACAGAGATGAATACACCCACATGGCAGTTGCTTCAGCAGTGCTTACTGGAAGAGCTGATGTGGGACTGGGCATTCTTTCCGCTGCCGAAGCTCTTGGACTTGATTTTATTCCTATTACTGAAGAAAGATACGATGTTTTGATTCCTCAGGATTTTCTTGAATTGCCAATAATTCAGGCAGTTTTAAAAGTCATAAAAGAAGACGAAGAGTTTAAAAAAGCAGTGAACTTCCTTGGTGGATATGATACTCGTGATATGGGTAAGATAATGTATTCTAATTAATTTTCCTGCTTTTTAACTTCCTCGATAGCTTTTTCAATGGATTCCTTATCAATTCCAAGAATTCTTTTTGCACCAATAAATCTGCTCAGATAATAGGGAGCTTCTAAACTGTCAATTGTTACCTTTTTTGATCTCGTTGATGCATGGATGAACAAGTTGTCTCCCAGATAAATTCCAACATGAGAGGGAAATTTTGCATAGGTTCTGAAAAATACAAGGTCTCCTGGTTGGAGTTCATCTTTTTTTACAGGAACTCCCATAGTAAACTGCTCTCTTGCGCTTCTTGGCAGTTCAATTCCAACCATTGAATAAACTTTTTTAACAAAAAAGGAGCAGTCAAATCCGCTAAAACTATTTCCACCAAATCTGTATGGTAGATGAAGCATCTTTTTGGCAAAAAGAAGCAATCTTTCTGTTATGCTCAACTGAGAGATATTTTCCGATGCTTTTATCTCTTCTAATTCTTCTTTCTTTTCTTCTATATCTAATTTAGCTGAATGAATGGTTGGAACTTTTTCATTCTCTCTTATTGATAGGTTTTGTGTTGTATCATTTTGAGCCTTTACTAAAAGCTTCTGTCCTGTCCTAAGTTTGTTGCTGCTTAAGCTATTGAGTCTTTTAAGTTCATCTACTGATATATTGTATTTTTTTGCAATTCTATACAGTGTTTCACCCTTTTTCACAGTGTGATACTGTGGTTTGTTTTCATTTATTGATTTTGAATTAGATTTTTTTTCATTTTTTTCAGGAATTTGCAGTTTCATTCCTATTTGCAGTTTATTGCTTTTTAGATTATTTGCCTTTTTTATTTCATTAACGGAAACATTAAATTTCTCTGCAATTTTATAAATACTGTCACCTTTTTTTACTGTGTAAGTCTGGGCAAATACAAGGCAGGGAAAAAGAATTATTATTAAAAAGACAAATATTTTACTCATAAATCACCTCCTTATGCAGCGTTAGCATTATTAAAATCAAAAACTGCTGGCAATTCATTTAAACTTGAAATACCGAAAGTTTTCAAGAATTCCTTCGTAGTTCCATAAAGAAAAGGTCTGCCAGGCACTTCCTTTTTACCTACAATTTTTATAAGTTTTTTTTCAATCAGAGTTTTTATTGCATAATCAGAGTTTACACCCCTTATTTTTTCTATTTCAGCTTTGGTAATTGGTTGTTTATAAGCTATGATAGCGAGTGTTTCAAGTGCCTGTTCGGAGAGTTTATTGTTTGTATGCTGTTTAAATATTTTTATCCATTCGGCATACTGGGGATTTGTAAGCATCTGATAGGAATCTTCCATTTTGATAATCATAATTCCTGAATTTCTGGCTCTATATTCTTCAGCAAGTTCATTGATTACTTCTTTAAGATAAGTTTCAGGAATGTTTAACATGGTATGGAGAAATTTTATTGAGAGAGGTTTTTCTGCGACGAACAGCAAGGACTCTAAAACTCCCTTTATCTGTTCTCTCTGGGTGAACAAATTCATGACTTTCATATTATACAGAATCATTTTTAAAAAATCAATGCCATCAGGGCAAGCACAGAAAAAAATTATTCATATGTTACAATGAAATATGTTGGATGATAAATTCTTTATGAAAAGAGCACTCTTTCTTGCAAAAAAGGGAAACTGGAGAACTTCTCCAAATCCAATGGTTGGTGCTGTGATTGTAAAAGATGGGAAGATTATATCAGAGGGATATCATAAAAAAGCAGGCTTACCCCATGCAGAAGCTGAAGCTATAATGAGTGCAAAAGAGTCTTTACATGGTGCAACCCTCTATGTAACACTTGAACCATGCTGTCACAGAGACAAAAAAACACCTCCTTGTACAGATGCGATTATAAGTTCAGGTATAAAAAAAGTTGTAATTGCCATGCGAGATCCGAATCCAAAGGTATCAGGAAAAGGTATAGAGATATTAAAGTCTCACGGAATTGAAGTAATTGAAGGAATTTGTGAGGAAGAAGCTAAAAAATTAAACGAGTTTTATATAAAATACATAACCACTAAAACACCTTTTGTAATTCTAAAAATAGCAATGACACTTGATGGTAAGATTGCAACTCCTACAGGTGAATCTAAGTGGATTACTTCAGAAAAATCAAGAAAACTTGTACATCTTATGCGTTCAAGAGTTGATGCTTTACTTTCTGCCTGTGGAACTGTGCTGAAAGACAATCCAATGTTTACATCAAGAATAAAAGGAGGCAAAAATCCATTAAGAGTTATTATAGACCCTGAATTGGTAATCCCTTTAAATTACCATGTCTACACTCCTCCACCAGATACAATAGCTATAGTGCATGAAAGTAAATTAACTGATGATAAAGTAAAAATCTTACAAAGCAGAGGCATAGAAATTCTCTTTTTTTCTTCTGAAAAAGTTGATTTAAAATGGCTTATGAAAGAGCTTGGCAAAAGAGAGATTACTTCTTTGATGATTGAAGGAGGCTCATCACTTAATAGCTATGCCTTATGGAGTGGAATTGTTGATAAATTCATGATTTTTATTGCACCAAAGATAATAGGAGGTGCAGATTCTTATCCAAGTATTGGTGGAAAAATTTATAAAGATCTTAACGAAGCCTTTAAAATTGAGAATTTAAAAATAAAAAGAATATCATCTGACATTCTTATAGAAGGATATTTAAAAAAGGCTTGAAAAATTTTTAAATTTGAGCTAAAGTTGTATTAATTAAGATTTTGTTAGGAAAGGAGGTGAGACAGAATGAAAAAACTTTTAACCGTTATGGTAGCAGCAATGTTCATTTTTGCTTTTGGTTGCGCAACAAAGGATTATGTGAAGCAGGAGATTGATCCTCTTGTTGACAGAATAGGTAAGCTTGAATCAAAGGTAAACAATCTTGAATCAAAGGTTAATGCTCTTGACAAAAAGATTGATGACTGCTGCACTAAGGCTGATGATGCAGCAAAGAGAGCAGAGGCTGCAGCACAGAGAGCAGAAGATGCAGCAAAGAGAGCAGAGGCTGCTTCACAGAAAGCAGGAAAGGCATTTGAGCTTCAGCAGAAGAAATAATTTAGAATTTTTTCAGAGCCATGGATCCTGTGGCAGGATCTGTGGCTCTTTATTTTTTATGCTTATGGAAGTTGGAATTCCGCTTTTTTGTTTAACAGCATTGTAAAGTCTGAATGTATCAACATATTTTAAAAGTCCTTTTTTAGCAAGTTGTTCCATTGCATCTTTAAGATAATCAAAATCTTTTAGCTGATCGTCCCTGTGCACCTCAATATAGACATCTTGTCCAATTTTTCCAACTTTTACAGGTTGTCTTACGATTAAAACTTCAGTTCCTACAGGAACCATTTCAAAAAGTTTTGGAATATCTTCAGGATACAGCCTTATGCAGCCATGGGTAACTTTTCTTCCAACAGCCCATGGCCTGTTTGTTCCATGAATAAGATAACTCAATCCTGAAAGTCTCATTGCATGTGTTCCAAGAGGATTTTCAGGTCCAGGAGGCACCACTGCTGGAAGCTCAGGCCTTTCTTTTCTGATTGACTCAGGAACATACCACGGAGGATTAACAATTTTATGAGATATCTTGAATTTACCTACTGGAGTTTCCACTCCATCATCCCCTATGCCAATTGGAAATGTTGTCACTAATTGTTCTTTAGATTTTTTATGAAAATAATAAAGTCTCATTTCAGAGAGATTTATAATTATTCCCTGAAAATTCGCTGGTCTGTCAGGTAGGATCCAAAAAGTAGGAATTATTGCTTTATTTCCATCTCCTGGAACAAAAGGATCCATCAGAGGATTAGCATCTACTATTTCGTTATAGCCTAAATCGTAATGTCTTGCGATTTCAATGAGAGATTCTTTATTTTTTATTATATGAGTTTGCAGTTTTCCAATAATTGTTGTATCCTGCGAGACAGAAAAGGTCTCTGCAAAACACATGATAGAATTGACAGTAAAAAATACAATTGTTAAATAAAACAACTTTTTCATATGTAGTTATTTTTTAAGCAAAACGGTCCCAACGGGATTCGAACCCGTGCTTTAGCCTTGAGAGGGCTACGTCCTCGACCTGGCTAGACGATGGGACCTTTAAAAAATACTGGGGAGAGAGGATTCGAACCCCTACAAGCAGATCCAGAGTCTGCCGTCCTGCCGTTAGACGACTCCCCAATCTTTTATTGATATATCATAAAACCATTTAAATTGTCAAACTATTAAAGCCTTAATCTATATTGATGGTTAAATCATTGAATTTGTATCCATAAGTTGGTATATACTTAATTATGCATCCCTATGTAGAACTGGCTAAGAAAACTGTAGAAGAGTATGTGACAACCGGGAAAATACCTCCAATTCCTAAAAATATTCCTGCTGAGATGAAAAGAAAAGCAGGAGTATTTGTTTCAATAAAGAAAAAAGGTCAACTTCGTGGATGCATCGGCACATTTTTGCCTGCCACTGAAAATATATACACAGAAATAGTGAGGAATGCTATAGCTGCAGCAACTGAAGACCCTCGTTTTTCTCCTGTTCAGCCTCAGGAGCTTGAAGATCTGGAATATTCGGTGGATATATTAAGTCCTCCAGAACCTGTAAAAAGTCTTGATGAACTTGATCCCAAAAAATACGGAGTTATTGTAGTAAAAGGATGGCAGAAGGGTCTACTTCTTCCAGATATAGAAGGTGTAAATACTGTTGATGATCAGCTAAGAATTGCCAAACTGAAGGCAGGTATTGATCCATATGACCCTGATGTGGAGATTTACAAATTTAAAGTGGAGCGTTACAGGTAACTTCTTGCCAAAGCCTGTTTTTTATTTCATCTATTAATGGAATAAGTGTGTTTCTGTCTTTTGCCGAGATTCCTATTGCATTGTATCTGCTACAGATCTGCTTAACCTCAAAAAACGGAATTTTGTCAATTTTGTTAAAGACAAGAATTACAGGTTTTGTATCAAGTTCCAACTCTTTAAGGATTTTATTTACAGAATCAATGTGATTTTCAAACTGTGGATTTGAAATATCAACAAGATGAATAAGTAAAGAAGCGTCTTCCAGTTCTTCCAGTGTAGCCTTAAATGCTGCAACAAGGTCCTCTGGCAGGTCTCTTATAAAACCAACTGTATCAGTAATTATAAGCTCCTTTTCTTCGGGAAATTTCAATCTTCTTGAAGATGTATCAAGGGTTGCGAACATTTTATCTTCTACAAAAACATTACTTTTTGTAAGCGCATTAAGAAGTGTAGATTTGCCAGCATTTGTATAACCTATAATTGAAACAATAGGAATAGAAAGTTCCTTTCTGCGTTTTTTTCTTTCCAGTCTTGCCAGTGTGAGTTTTTCAAGTTCATTTTCAAGATGATGAATCCGTTCCTTTATTCTCCGCCTATCAATCTCCAGTTTTGTCTCTCCAGGACCTCTTCCTCCAATTCCACCAGCAAGCCTTGACATGGCAGTTCCTTTACCTGTGAGTCTTGGAAGCATATATCTTAACTGAGCAAGCTCCACCTGAACTTTTCCATCTCTTGTTTGAGCTCTCTTTGCAAAAATATCAAGTATAAGCTGGCTACGGTCTATTACTTTTAACTCTGTCATATCAGTTATTGCTCTTATCTGAGAGGGCGTTAAATTCTGATCAAACACAAGAAGAGTTGCTCCCATATCCATTGCATTGATAATCAATTCTCTGAGTTTACCTTCTCCAAGAAGATATTTTGGATTTATCTGTTTTACCCTCTGAATGATTTTATCTATTACGAGCACATCAGCTGACTTTGCGAGTTCTTCTAATTCCTCCATGTGTTCTTCAAGAATGTATTTTGGCGCTGTTGACACACTGATAAGAATAGCTTTTTCTCGTGGATCGTTTACATCAATAGCTCTTGCTCTATTCATTTCTGCCTCAAGATTATTGATAAATTCTTTAAAATTAAGCCTTAGAGAGTAAAAATTTGATGAAATAACTTCAATTTGATTTTCTTTCCCATAAGGTAAGAGATGAACAATATGAATGAGCTCCGGGAGTCCTTTTTCAAGGGTTAAAACAGCCAGAGCATCAAATCTTAAAAGTCTCAGATCTGTAATATCTTCTCTGTCAGGCATTTCTTTATTTAAGTGAGTATGGATGTATCTTAAGCCTCTTAAAGGTTTTTTCCCTATATTAAAATCTTCAAGTGAAGGGATTAAAATGGAATGAGCAGTGCCAATTATAACATGGGTTATATTTCCTGCCCTGTCAATTAAGACTCCAATTTGTCTGTTAATTTCAAAGGACAGAGCACATAAAGATTTTGCTAATTCAGGAGTTATAAAGACTTCTACAGGCTGTTTTTTTCTGTAAAGCTTTTCTATTGCATAAATAATGCTTTTTTTTAATCCTGTTGTATTGCCGTAAACTTTAGCTATTTTTAGCTGCCTCCTTAATTTAAAGATAGCAAATTTTTAGATTTTTATCAAATGACCACTGACAGTATTATTCTTGAAATCACAGCCAGTATTAATGCTATAAGTGTAGTTAAGCCTGAGATGAAAATCATTCTCTTAAATCCAAGTTCTTTTATCAGTACTCCAATTGTTCCAACGCAGGGTATGTAAAAGAGGGTAAATATGGTATAAACAATTAATTGAAGATCTGTCATCACAGTGTTAAGCTCAGTTGTATGCATTGCCTGAAAAAGCATTATCATTGAAAGTTCTTTCCTGAGAATTCCAAAAAGAAGCGTAATTCCTGTTTGTTCAGGCAGTCCAAGAAGCAAGCTCACTACAGGAGCAACCATTTTGTTTAAAATTAAATCTATCTTTAAATATTCCAGAAGACTGAGAGTAATACTGCTTATGATTAGCAGTGGCCAGGCAACAAGCATAAAATCCTTGAGTCTTAGCCATGTTTTCATAAAAACATTTTTTAATGTAGGAATTCTTAAAGGTGGAATTTCCATTATTAAGCCAGGAGTAATTTCAGGAATAAATTTTGTTAACACAGCACCTAAAATCATAATTACAAGAATATTAAAAAGATAAAGTGCTGCAGTAGCCAATCCTCCGATATACGCTCCGACTAATCCGAATATTAT
This sequence comes from Thermodesulfovibrio sp., assembly GCF_049969575.1. NCBI lineage: Bacteria > Pseudomonadati > Nitrospirota > Thermodesulfovibrionia > Thermodesulfovibrionales > Thermodesulfovibrionaceae > Thermodesulfovibrio > Thermodesulfovibrio sp. Next base: position 34,875 of record NZ_JBMFOO010000016.1, read on the forward strand.
TGCTGTTCGAGCTGCACACGGAATTAAAACAGAGAGAGTTGCTGTAATAAAGCGGTCTCTTGGAGACTCGAGGATTCTTGTCGCCATAACTCCAGGAACATTGCATCCATAGGAAATTACAAATGGAAGAATACTTTTTCCATGCAATCCAATTCTATGCATTACTGTATCCATCAAAAAAGCCATTCTTGGCAGGTAACCTATGTCTTCCAGAACAGTTAATCCAATAAAAAATGGTATTAAATAAGGAATGGCAACGCCAACTCCTCCAGAGAAGCCTTCAAGCAATCCTTTGACAATAAAGTATAATAAAGTGTTTTCTTCAATAAGCCCTGGCAATTTCTGAATCAAGGAATCAAAAGCATCTGTGATAGGCTCTTCAATGATTTTTCCCACTTCAAAAACCATGAAGAAAATTCCAAAAAGAATTAAAAACAATAAAGGATATCCAAGATATTTGTTTGTGAGCAAATCATCAATTCGCTCTCTGAAAGATTTTAAAGGCTCTCCCACTTTTGCTACATCTTCAAAGATATTCATTGTAAGAGCATGTCTTTCAGAGGATATAACAGTATCAGCGTGTCTTCCATGGCTTGCCTTAATTTCTTCTCTTATATTCTCAATTTTTTCCAGAATTTCAGGAAATTTTTTAATTTCATCAAAAAGTTCTTTATCACCTTCCAGTAATTTTACAGCAATATATCTTCTTGGAATATTTTGCAGAGACTCCGATGGGATAATTTTTTCAATTTCTTCAATTTTTTCTTCTATATCTTTGTGGAAATACTGTATCTTAGGAATAAGTTTTTTATAGTAAGCCTGTTTTACGGATGGAAAGATTTTATCAAGCCCGATTCCTTTATTTGCAACAGTTTCAATAACAGGAACTCCAAAAATTTGAGAGAGTTTCTCACTGTTGATTTCAATGCCTTTTCTGCGAGCTTCGTCTACCATGTTTAAACAGATAACCATTGGAACCTGAAGCTCTGCAACTTGAAGTGTAAGTTCAAGGCTTCTTGAGAGACTGGAGGCATCAATTACATTTACAACAACATCTGCCTGTCCGGACAAAATATATTTTCTTGACTCCAGTTCAGCCATATCAATGGCTGTGAGAGAATAAATTCCCGGTAAGTCGACTATTTCAAAGGTTTCGTCTCCAACCTTTACTTTGCTTACTGTATAATGAACTGTTTGTCCTGGAAAGTTGGCAGTTATGGTTTTATATCCTGCAAGTCCATTAAAGATTGTGCTTTTACCTGCATTGGGCTGTCCTACAAAGGCGATTTTCATTACAATTCCTCCACTTCTATCTTTGAAGCAACTCCTCTACCCAGTGCTACATCAACCCCATTTACTTCCAGAAGCACAGGACCGCCCAGAAAAGAGCTTTTTTTCAATGTCACAATATCACCAATATGTATTCCAAGGCATTGAAGGTGTTGGCGAATACCTTTTCCTCCTAAAATTTTTACAATTTTGGCTTTTTTGCCATTCTCTATATCAAGCAATGTCTTCATTGCAAGCCTCCTTATTTAAACCTTCTATAAATGGTACATATATTTTTCCAATTTTATTAGATAATTCTAATTATTGAACATAAATTCTAATTTTGTCAAGCCCCCGAATTGCCTCATTTAAAATCTACTTGAAATACCATTCGTTACAGATTCCTTTTCGCACCCACAAGGGATGCAAGGACAACACGGTGTCAAGAAAAAGGTAAAAACTCCTTTTGAATAGATTTTTATGTGATGCAATAAGCTTGACAAATAGGGAATTACTGTTATATAAAAATGGGATTTGACATGTTTATAACCAATACTTCTGAAAAGAATCTTGAAAAACGACTTAAGGAACTAATTAAGAATAGTGCTGAACTTAAATTTCTGGTAGGCTTTTTCTATTTTTCAGGTTTTAAAGTTTTATACAAGATTTTAAGGGAACTTTATGAAGAGGGCAAACTTAAAGAAGGATTTCTTAAAATCCTTGTAGGGCTTAATATTGATAGTGGAGTTTATGGTATATACGAAGGTGCAAAAAGATTAAAAGTTTTTAATTCAAACATAATTAAAGATGATTTTTTTCAATCCTTTAAAAAAGCCTTTACTTCAGCTGATCTTGATAATTCTGAGGTTTATGAACAGGTTGATTTTTTCAAAAGACTTCTTTTAGAAAATAAACTCATTATTAGAAAAACCAAAGAACCCAATCATGCCAAATTATACATATTCAGCATGGATGAAAATTCGAAGGTCATACTTCCAGGACTTTTTATAACAGGCAGTAGCAATTTAACGCGAGCAGGTCTTGAATCCCAAGATGAATTTAATGTAGAAATAAAAGATTATGGTTTTGAGGATGCAAAAAACTATTTTGACAATTTTTGGGAAAGAGCTATTGAGTTAACTCCTGAAGATGTCCAAAAACTTATAGAAATTCTTGAGAATGAAACTTTTTTCCGAAACATAACTCCTTTTGAAGCCTATGCATATTTGTTAAAAATATACTTAGATTTACATCAAGGTCTGTATCCTGTTCAAGATTTAAGAAGACTTTTACTTGAAAGGAAATACAAACCTTATGATTATCAACTTTCAGCTGTTTCTCAGGCAGTTGCTAATTGTGAAGCTCACAGTGGCTGCATTCTTGCAGATGTTGTGGGACTTGGGAAAACTATAATTGCATGTCTTACCGCCAAAGCTCTTGGTAAAAGAGGAATAGTGATTTGTCCTCCACATCTTATTGGAGATAATGCTAAAACTTCAGGTTGGAAAAAATATCTGGAAGATTTTAAACTTTGGGATTGGGAGGTATGGTCTCTTGGAAAATTGGAAGATGCTCTGAAATTTGTCAATAATAATCACGATTTTGAAATGGTCATAGTAGATGAAGCTCATCGCTTTAGAAATGAAAGAACACAAAACTACCACTACTTGAGAGAAATTTGCAGAGGAAAAACAGTTCTTCTTCTTTCCGCAACTCCCTTTAATAACAGCCCATCAGACATATTTGCTCTTCTTAAACTTTTTACTATTCCCAAAAAATCATCAATAGTTTATGATGGAGATCTTGAAGCCCGCTTTAAACAATACGAAACCGAATTCAAAAAACTGGCCTATATAAAAAAATATTGGAATTCAAGTGATCCTAAACGCAAAAGTAGAGCTCTAAGATTTTATCAAGATCTTTTCTTAAAAAAAGTAAGTTCTCTAAATTCAGAACATCTGATCGAAGTCAATCAGAGAGTAAAAAAAATTGCAAGAAAAATTCGCTCTATTCTTGAGCCTGTGGTAATAAGGAGAAATCGCCTGGATTTAAAATATTTCAAAGATAAAGAGAGAATTGAATTTCCTGAGGTAAAAGACCCAATCGAGGCTTTTTATGAATTAACAGATGAGCAACTTGAATTTTACGATAAAGTTATAAACTCATTTTACACTGTTGATGAAGGTGGAAGATTTAAAGGAGCTATTTATTTACCAATTTTATATGAAAAGGGCATCTCAAGGGATCTTTTCGACGAGCCAGAAATATATTTAGAAAAAAAGGAAGATCCTTTTCTCTATACTTATCAGAAAAGTCTTTATGATCTTATGCGAAGGCTTCTTGTTAAAAGGTTTGAAAGTAGTTTTAAAGCTTTCTATGAGAGCCTTGGGAATTTTATGAAAGTTTATGAGAAAGCTTTAGAGTTTGCTCAAAAAACCAATAAATTTATTCTTGATAGGAGGCTTATAGAGCGAATTTATGAAAAAGACGAAGAGGAAATTTTAGAAATATTAGAGAACTACAAAAAGCAATTAGAAGAGGAAAAATTGGACTCTTCTTTTTACAAAGTTTATGATATCAATAAGTTTAAATTAAGGGATGAATTCTTCAGGGATATTGAATCAGATATTCAGTTATTCAAAGAGCTAAAGGAGGAAATGGAAGATCTAAATTTACTTGAAGAAGATCCAAAGGCTCAGAAACTTGTAGAAGTTGTTAAAGAGTTTAACGAAAAGAGAAGAAAAGTTGTAATTTATACAGAATATATAGATACTGCAAAGTATCTAAAAGAAATTCTTAATGAACACTTTGGTAGTCGAGTTCTTACAGCTGCTGGAAATTTAAGCAAAACTATCATAAAAAAAATATATGCCAATTTTGATGCTCAATATAAAGAACAAAGAGATGAGTATGATATACTTCTCACAACAGATAAACTTTCAGAGGGTTTTAACTTAAACAGAGCCGGAGAGGTTATAAACTATGATATTCCCTGGAATCCTGTGAGAGTTATTCAAAGAGTTGGACGTATAAATCGTATTGCCAAAAAGGTCTATGATGAAATTTACATTGTAAACTTTTTCCCAACACAAAAAGGTGCAGACTATGTGCGGTCAAGAGAAATTGCTCAAACTAAAATGTTCATGATTCACAATGTTCTTGGTGAGGATGCCAAAATTTTTAGTCCCGATGAAGAGCCCCAGGCCTCCGAACTCTATCGGAGACTTACAACTAAGCCTCAGGATGAAGAGGAGGAAAGTTTCTATACCAAAGTGTTTAAAGAATATGACCGCATTTTAACAGAGCATCGTGAGCTTGTTGAAAGCCTAAAAGATCTCCCAAGTAGAATTAAAGTTGCTAAAACCGAATCAGAAAATGAACTTATGGTTTTTATCAAAAGAGGTAAAGACCTTTTCGTTGGATATCAAAGATACGATGAAAGAGCGGCAAAAACTACAACCTTTGAAGAAGTGTTTGAGAAAATAAAAGCCCATCCTGAAGAAAGGCAGTTACCTTTAAGCTCTGACTTCTGGGAAGTTTATCATCAAATTCTTGAAAAATCTTTTCCTGCAAAGAATGATATTAGGACATCTTCTAAAGATTTATTTGAGTCCTCTCAAAGGGCATTAAAACTAATTCTTGAAATGCCCTATGAAGAACTCAATAATTATCACTCCTTTATTTCAGATCTTATAGAAGACATAACAAGATATCGTACGCTCTCTGAATATGTAATAGGAAAAATTGCAGATTTTGAAGATATCTGTAAAAAAATAAGAAATTATGAGCAAGAAGGAAACAAGGAGAAATTAAAAGGGCTTTTGGAAAAGCTTGTTAGCAAATTAGAAGAAATAAAATCTGAGATAGGGGAAGATTTTCTCGATAAAATTGAAAAATTCCTTAAAGAAAAGCCAGAAGAGGTAATAATTGCTATTGAAAACCAAAAGATTGATGGTGGGTTCTAATGTCAAGGGATATTCTTCGTGAAGCTCTGGAGAAGTTAGTTCATAATTTTTCTTTAAAAACCTTAAAAGATGATGTTCTTTATTGGAAGTTCAAAAAATTAGATCCTCAATTTTATGAAAAGGAGCTTTATCATTTTGAGGATGAAAAGTTCTCGGATATAAGAGAAATTTTGACGGTTAGATTAAGAGATAATAACACTTTAAAAGCCTTTGGTGTAAAGGTAGAGTATGAGCTTTCTGATAGGTCAAGCAAGAAAAGACAATTTGAGCTTGCTAAAAAAATCTTAAGAACAACAGACAACATAGGGGTTGATGCAGGTCTTTTTACCTTTTATGATTTAGAGGGAAATTTCAGGTTTTCTTTGGTTCATAAGATTTATGAACCTGGCAAAACAGCTTTCAGCTATTACAAGAGGTATACCTATTTTGTAGAAAGAGGAAGACCATATAGAACTTTTCTTAAAGCCCTATATGAGGGAGATTTTTTCCAATTAAAAACCCTAATTTCAGCCTTTTCAACCCTTCCCCTTACCAAAGAATTCTATACAGAAATCCAAAACTGGTATGCCTGGGCTCTAAAAAATGTCTGGTTTCCTGGGGGAGTTTCTGAGGAAAATCTAATAAGGCTTCTTACAAGGCTTATTTTTGTTTGGTTTTTGAAAGAAAAGAGGTTAATTCCTGAAGAGATTTTTGAGGAATCCTTTTTGACTAAGATAGTCAAAGACTTTGGAGAGGTTGATAATTATTACAATGCCGTTCTTCAGAATTTGTTTTTTGCAACTTTAAATAGATATCCTGAAGAGAGAGAATTTACAAAAGATGGAACCTTTTTGGAAAATAAAACGCACTATGGAGTAAAAACTCTTTATAGATACAAAAATAAACTTCTTATCTCTGAGGACGAATTTATAAAGCTTTTTAGCAAGGTTCCTTTTATTAATGGTGGCCTTTTTGAAT
>NZ_JBMFOO010000017.1:0-38748 GCF_049969575.1 Thermodesulfovibrio sp.
CAGGAAAGACCTTACAGAAAGGCTTTCTCGTGGGATGAAGCCATGGAAGAAATAACAAAAAACAGCGGAATTTTATTTGACCCTGATGTGGTTAATGCTTTAATTGAAGTTGAAGGTAAGGTAAAAACATGGATTGGTTTGATTTAATTTTATGCTATAATAGTTATATGAATGCTAAAATAAAATTAGAACTAACTGAAAATCTTGAAGATTATTTATATGACATTTTTGAAATCTTGAAAATTGCTCCTATTGCGAGGATAAAGGATATTGCAAAAAAAAGAAATGTAAAACTGTCAAGTGCAGTTATTGCTGCAAAAAGCCTTGCTGAGAAAGGGCTAATAAACTATCAGAAATATGAATATATCACATTGACTGAAAAAGGACTTAAAATAGCAAAAGAAATTGAAAACAAAAAAAGAATCCTTTATAAATTTTTAACTGAAATTCTTAAAGTAACTCCAGAGACAGCCCAGAGAGATGCTCATAAGATGGAACATGATTTATCAGAGGAAACAATAAAGAAAATTATTGAGTTTACGAAAAATTTCAAAGGCAGCTCTTAAATTACGGTGGGCATTTGCTGCAGATTGATGCAAAAAGTGATGTTGAAAGATATCTGTCTCCTCTGTCAGGCAAAATTACAACAATAACTCCACTACGAAGTTCACTGGCTTTTTTTAATGCCACATACATTGCAGCACCAGATGACATTCCAACAAATACTCCTTCTCTTATGGCTAATTTTCTTGTTGTATCAAAGGCTTCTTCATCATTTACATAAATTTTTTCATCAAGCCTTGAAGGATCAAAAATTTTAGGCACAATGGCTTCAGACATATTTTTCAATCCTTGAATTCTATGTCCTCTGACAGGTTCAACTCCGATGATTTGAATATTGCTATTAAACTCTTTTAGGCGTTTACTTACGCCCATAACTGTTCCTGTTGTTCCCATCCCTGCTACAAAATGGGTAACTTCACCCTTTGTTTGCTCTATAATTTCTTTCCCAGTTGTTTCATAGTGAGCTCTTATGTTGGCTTCATTGTCAAACTGATTTGGCATAAAATAAAGCTCAGGTGCTTCTTCATATATCTGATATGCAAGCCTTATTGCTCCATCAGTACTTTCCTCAGCAGAAGAGAGAATTAATTCTGCACCGAGTGCCTCAAGAATTCTTCTACGCTCCACACTTACACAGGCAGGCATTACAAGTTTTATCCTGTATCCTTTAGCTGCAGCAATCATCGCAAGCCCTATACCTGTATTGCCTGAAGTTGGTTCAAGTATTATTTTATCCTTTGTAAGTAAGCCTTTTTCTTCAGCTTCTTTTATCATATAAAAAGCAGTCCTGTCTTTAACAGAACCACCAGGATTTGCTCCTTCAAATTTTCCGTAAAGCTTTACTTTCGGATTTGGATTAATTCTATCAAGCCTTATAAGTGGTGTATTTCCTATAATATCTAAAACACTCATGAAATCATTATATCACAAATTTTTAAACTTTTTCCTTACTTCTTTTATTTTTCCACAGCTGAAATTCCCTTCTGGGCAATGTCCTCTAACACAAGCAGGTCCTGCGTCTTTAAAAATTCTTGGAGCAATTTTTTTTACAAGTTTTAACATCTCTGTTGCAAGTTCTCTTATCTCCCATTGAGCACGATTACAGCATCGAACTCTGAAAAAATGAAGTAATTCTCTTGCATTCATTGTAATAACTATTTTAGTTTCAGCAGCATTTGGAAGGACAAATCTTGCATCCTGTCGTGCCAGTTCTCCTTTTAATCCCTGTTTTTCCAGCGCCTGAAGAATTCTGCAGTAGTATTCATGAGCTTTTTGCATTGCTTCAAGAAAAATTTTTCTTATTTCTTCATTTTCATTTATTGTATGTGGAATTATAAAATCAAAGCCTTTTTCTTCACTTACATATCTCTGCGATTGTTGACTGTAAGAGGCAATTCTATGTCTTACAAGTTGATGAGAACATGCCCTTGAGATTCCTTCAACAGCAAAACTGAAACTGACATGTTCAAAAGGACTGAGATGTCCACTTTCTCTTAAAAGATTAATTAATCTTTCTTTTTCATCTTCTGTTAACTTTTTTTTTAATTCATCAATCCCTACCGGGCTGTAACAGAGTCTTGCAGAAAGAGCAACTACCTCTTCAGGGTCTGGTGTATGACTAAGAATTGATACTTTAAGAGAGGCTTCTTTCATAGCGTGCCTTTTGTTGATGGCAAAATTTCTCCCATCACTCTGCTCGCTTCGTGTATTGCTTTTGCAAAGGCTTTAAAAATGGATTCAATAACATGATGAAGATCTTTTCCATAAAGGACATTCACATGTAAAGTTATTTTTGCGTTATTGACAACTGCTCTGAAGAACTCTTCAAAAAGTCCAATGTCAATATCCCTTATATATCCTTCAAATGGAACATTGTAAACAAGAAAAGATCTACCACCAAGATCTAATGATACTTGAGTCAGTGCTTCATCCATTGGAATTGATGAAAAACCGTATCTTTTTATACCTTTCCTGTCAGCCAGCGCTTTATCAATGCATCTACCTAAGACAATTCCTATGTCCTCAATTAAATGGTGATAATCTACATGTATGTCACCTTTTGCCTCAATAGTTAAATCAAAGTTTCCATGAAAAGCAAAAAGTTCAAACATGTGGTCTAAAAATCCAATGGAAGTACTTATATTAGCCAGTCCATTTCCATCTAAGTTGAATTCCATTTTAATATCTGTTTCCTTTGTTTTTCTATTTAGTGAGGCTTTTCTCATCAGGTTTCTCCTAATATTTTCCTTATTGTTTTTAAAAATTCCTCATTTTCTTCGCTTGTTCCAATTGTTATTCTCAAGGCATTATTTATGACTGAAGAGAGGTCTCTTACAAGAATTCCAGCCTTTATAAGCTTCCTGTAAATACTTTTGCTATTTTCAATTTGTAATAATATAAAATTTGCCTCCGATGGATAAACTTTTATCTTTTGAATCCTTAACAGTTCCCTGTAAAGCCTCTGTCTTTCTTTTATAATCTGACAGATGAATTTTTTTATCTGCGGATAAAACCTGTTAAGAGCCTCTGTTGCCACATACTGGGTAATGGAGTCCACATTATAGGGAAGTCTTACCTTGTTTATTTCATACAAGAAATTTTTTTCTCCTATAAGATATCCCAGTCTCAATCCAGCAAATCCGATTTTGCTCAGTGTTCTTAAAATTAAGAGATTATCATAATCCTTCAAAAACGGTAAAAATCCTTTTTTACTTGAAAAGGGTTGATATGCTTCGTCAATCACTACGATTGATGAATTTTTTTGAGCAAATTCTATGATTTTTAAAATTTTATCAGTTGAAAAGGTATTGCCTGTGGGATTGTTTGGAGAGCTGAGAAAAATTAAACGCGGTTTTTTTAATTTAATTAGTTTCAAAAATTCTTCATCATTTATATCAAAATTATTATCAAGACTGCATTCAACTGTTTCAACTCCAACTGATTGAGCTATTATTCCATACATTGCAAAGGTAGGTGCTGGATAAAGAACAGGCCCTCCAAAAGTAAGAATAAGATAATAAATTAATTCATCAGAACCATTTCCAGGCATTATGTTTTCATGGCTGAGTTTTACTTTTCTGGCAAGAGCTTTTCTTAGCAAAATGGCTTCTGGATCAGGATATCTGTTTAGATGAATATTAATTTCTGAAATAAAATCGGACAATTTAACAGGGAAAGGCGATTCATTGGCATCAAGCTTAATTTTACACGGAATTTCCTTGGCTTGATATGGCTTCAGTTTCTGAATATTTTTTCTTAGAAGAGATTCCAGATTCAATTTGTCCATAGATTTTTATCATAATTGGTCATTCAAATATTGTCAACTAACTAAAAGACAATTAAAATTGCCATTAGGAAATTACTGTGTTTAGCCACTTTAGCTGTCAAAAAATCTCTGAGGAAGCGAAAGTGAGTTTCTGATCGGCAATTTTACCCTGCAATTAGCTAACAGGATAATGCATGTGTTATAATTGTTAAATCTCTAATGGAGGTGGGATAATGAAGATTTATTATGATGTTGATGTAAACACAGATGTTCTTAAAGGTAAAAAAATTGCAATAATAGGATACGGCAGTCAAGGACACGCTCATGCAAATAATCTTCGTGACAGTGGATTTGATGTCATTGTTGGACTGAGAAAAGGCAAAAGCTGGCAAAAAGCCGAAAATGCTGGGCTAACTGTTATGACGGTTTCTGAAGCCTCAAAGATAGCAGATATAATAATGATTCTTACGCCTGATGAACTCCAGCCAGAGCTTTACAAAACAGAAATACAGCCAAACATGAAAAAAGGTGCTTTTCTTGCCTTTGCTCATGGATTTAACATTCACTTTGGGCAGATAGTTCCTCCAGAGGATATAAATGTTTTTATGGTTGCTCCAAAAGGACCAGGACATCTTGTAAGAAGTGAATATTTAAAAGGGATGGGAGTTCCATGTCTTATGGCAGTATATCAGGATCCATCAGGCATAACGAAAGATGTTGCCCTTGCATATGCAGTGGGTATTGGTGGTGGAAGAGCAGGAATTATTGAAACAACATTTAAAGATGAGACAGAAACTGACCTATTTGGTGAACAGGTTGTTCTATGCGGCGGTTTGACTGCTCTTATAACTGCAGCCTATGAAACACTGGTTGAAGCCGGATATCCTCCTGAGCTTGCCTATTTTGAATGTCTCCATGAAGTAAAACTCATTGCAGACTTAATTTATGAAGGTGGTATATCAACAATGCGTTATTCAATAAGTAATACTGCCCAGTATGGAGACTTAACCCGTGGACCACGGATTATCAATGAATCTGTAAAAGCTGAAATGAAAAAAATCCTTGAAGAAATTCAAAATGGCACTTTTGCAAAGGAATGGATACTTGAATGCAAAGTAGGCAAACCCACTTTTAATGCTCTTACTAAGAGGGGTGAAGAACATCCGATTGAAAAGGTGGGAGAAAAATTAAGAGCAATGATGCCATGGCTTAAAACTTCAAAGCTTGTGGATAAATCAAAGGCATGATCAGAAAAGAAGTAATACCCTACGTTCTGGGTGGGTTATTTTTAAGCTCCTTTTTTTACTTTTTATGGTTAGAACCTCTGGCAATTGCATGTCTTGTTGTGTGTGTATTTTTTCTTTATTTTTTCCGTGATCCTGAAAGAATTCCACCAGCAGACCCTAACGCTGTTGTTTCTCCCGCAGATGGAAAGGTAATAGAGATAAGACACAACAGTAACCTATGCGGCCATGATTATTTGGAACTCAGCATATTCATGTCACCCCTTGATGTTCATGTTAACAGAGTACCCTTTGACGGCGTTGTAAAGGAAATAATTTATACGCCCGGGAAATTTTTTTCAGCTTTTAAAGAGAAGGCTTACAGAGAAAATGAAAATATAAAAATAAAACTTGAGACTTCCCATGGAGATATAATTGTAAGGCAGGTTGCGGGTTTTATAGCACGAAGAGCAGTATGCTGGGTAAAAGAAGGAGAAAGGCTGAAAAAAGGAGAAAGATTCGGGATGATAAAGTTCAGTTCCAGAGTTGATGTGTGTCTTCCATCTTCTTTTAAAATTCAAGTAAAAGTGGGAGATAAAGTTAAAGCTGGACAGACAATAATTGCATTATTACAGTAATGATAAAAGCCAAAAAGAAAATAAGAGATCCGAATAAAAAACCCAGAAAAGGCGTTTACATTCTTCCAAATGCACTTACACTTTGTGGTATGTTTTTTGGCTTTTATGCAATAATAACAGCAATAAATGGAAAGTTTATTCATTCTGCATGGGCAATAATTCTTGCAAATATTTTTGACGGACTTGATGGATGGGTGGCAAGACTTACAAGAACAACTACACGATTCGGTGTTGAGCTTGATTCTCTTTCAGACCTTGTTGCCTTTGGAGTAGCTCCTGCAATTCTTATATACAAATGGTCACTTTTTGACTTTGGAAGAGTGGGATTTGCAATAGCTTTCTTATTTGCTGCCTGTGGAGCTTTAAGGCTTGCAAGATTTAACATTCAAGTTGGAGGTATTAAATCATTTAAAGGTCTACCAATACCAGGTGCTGCTACAATGCTTGCTGCTACTGTTATTTTCTGTCAGGAAATATTAAACTTTACTCCGCAGAGAAATTTATTTTTTCCTGTGCTTACATTTATTTTGTCTTTTATGATGGTCAGCAATCTTAAATTTCATGGGCTCAAAGAGGTTGACTTTAAGGAGAAAAAACCTTTCTGGATACTCCTGTTTTTTATCCTTTTGATTTTCTTTATCGCAATTCATCCACCTCTTGCCATATTTATACTTGCAAGCCTTTATGTTGTTTCAGGTATAATTGAAAATATAATAATTTTAATCAAAAAAAGAAGACAAAATGCTTTGCATTTTTATGAGGGCATAAGCCCGAAAGAGTCAAAATCTGAGGTGCAGGATGAGAAGGATAAAAATATTTGACACAACACTGAGAGATGGAGAGCAATCTCCTGGTGCATCAATGAATGTGGATGAAAAAATACAGGTGGCAAAACAGCTTAGAAAACTCGGCGTTGACATAATAGAGGCAGGATTTCCAATAGCATCACCAGGAGATTTTGAAGCCGTAAACAGAATTTCAAAGGAAGTAAAAGGTGTAGTTATTGCCGGACTTTGCAGAGCTCGTGATGAAGACATTGAAAGAGCAGCTGAGGCATTGAAACCGGCAGAACAAAAAAGAATTCATACATTTATTGCCACATCAGATATACATTTAAAATACAAACTCCGAATGGACAGAAATCAGGTTATTGAAGCAGCAGTGAAAGCTGTTAAAAAAGCAAGGCAGTATACTGATGATGTTGAGTTTTCAGCTGAGGATGCAACCCGTTCAGACTGGGATTATCTCTGTAAAGTTACTGAAGAAGTAATAAAAGCAGGTGCTACAACTGTAAACATTCCTGATACTGTGGGATACACAATTCCGCAGGAATATGGAGAGCTTATTGAATATATTATGAATAAAGTTCCCAACATAGATAAAGCCACAATAAGTGTTCACTGTCATAATGATCTCGGGCTTGCAGTAGCAAATTCTCTTACTGCGATACTTAAAGGTGCTGGGCAGGTAGAATGCACAATTAATGGAATTGGTGAAAGAGCTGGAAATGCTGCTCTTGAGGAGATTGTTATGGCACTTAAAGTAAGAAATGACTTTTTTAAGGCTGATACAGGAATTGTTACTCAGGAAATTTACAGAACAAGCAGGCTTGTAAGCAAAATTACAGGAATGATTGTTCAGCCCAATAAAGCAATTGTTGGAGCAAATGCCTTTGCCCATGAAGCTGGAATTCATCAGGATGGAGTTCTCAAAGAGAGAACAACCTATGAGATCATGAGACCTGAAGACATAGGAATTCCAAGCTCCAAAATAGTGCTCGGTAAACACTCTGGAAGACATGCCTTCAAGAAAAGACTTGAAGAACTTGGCTTCAGCCTTACAGAAGAGGAGATAAACCGTGCTTTTGAAAGATTTAAAAGACTTGCTGATCAGAAAAAATATATTTTCAATGAGGACATTGAGGCACTGGTTTCCGATGAAGTTTTAAGAATAACAGAGGTCTATCAATTGATAGATCTTGAGGTGTCAAGCGGAACAAAGAAAAAACCATCAGCTACAGTAAGAATGAAAATAAACGGAGAGGAAAAAGAAATCACTATTTCAGGTGATGGACCTGTTGATGCAGTTTACAAAGCTATTACTGAACTTACAGGTTCAAAGGCTGAACTGAATAAATTTGAGATAAAGGCAATAACAGGTGGAACAGATGCTTTGGGAGAAGTAACAGTTATCCTTGAAGAAGGTGGACATACTGTAAGAGGACATGGCTCTGATACAGACATAATTGTCGCCTCTGCGAAAGCATACATCAATGCACTGAATAAGCTTGCATTAAAGAATCTCAAAAACTAAAGTAATTTTATGAGCGAAACTGAAAAAGATTTAACAGTAAACTTAAAGAATTTGAAGGCTTAACACGAATTGATAGGCTGATCTTCCAGTTGTGCCGTGAACTAAAGCCCATTCACGGGCTTTTTTAATTAATTCGTCAGGAAGCATACTTATTCCATTTTTACTTGCATAATACCTTACTATTTCAAGATACTGTTCTTCTGAAAACCTGTAAAATCCAATTCTCAAGCCGAATCTCTCAATTAAAGATGCCCGCTCCTGCAGATTATCCTCTGGAAAAAGCTCATTGTCAGAGTTGGATATAGCGGGCATGAGATTTCTTCTGTTTGAAGTGGCATAAATAACAGAATTTTCAGGAATTTCTTCAATTCCGCCATCCATAATAATCTTTAAGTCTCTAAATTCTTGGTCATCTTCATTAAAAGAGAGGTCATCTATGAATATAATAAACCTGAAATTGGGATTTTCATAAATTATGTCATAAAGATAGGAAATGGTGATAATATCATTTTTTAGAACCTGAATCATTTTTAAAGGCGTTTCTTTAAAATAATTAAGTAAACTCTTTATTAGCGTGGTTTTACCTGTTCCTCTTTCACCCCATAAAAGGACATTATTTACTCTTTTGCCTTCAATAAAAGCTTTCGTGTTTGCAATAATCAACTGTTTCTGTTTTTCAATTCCGTAAAGTTCATTAATGTTTTGTTTTGGAATCCTTATAACAGGCTTTAGCTGTCTGTCTTTTCCATTCCATGCGAATGCCTGATATTTGTCAAACATAAATTTTATTATAACATTCAATAAGATTTTATTAGAAGCACAGACTTTTCATGTTTTATGAGCCACTGTTTTGCCTCTATTCCAAGGCTATATCCTCCTGTGGTTCCGTCAGATTTGATTACTCTATGACAGGGAATAACAATCGGTAAAGGATTTCGCTTTAAAGCCTGTCCAACAGCTCTTGGTGATGTATTAAGTTTGTTAGCAATCCAGTTGTATGTAACAGTATGAGCATATGGTATTTTAAGGGTTAAATCAAGAACTGCTCTATCAAACTCAGATACATTCTGGATGTTTACAGGATAATTAAACTCTGAGAGTTTTCCTACAAAATACGCATTCAGTTGTTCAACAAAATTCAAGGCAATTCCTGGGATGCATGTTTTTTCAAGATTTGTTAAAGATATTTTCGTTACTGCTAATGAATTATCAAATAAAATTTCAAGAAAACCAACAGGAGTTTTTACGCAGGCAAAATACATTAATTTATTATAATAGCATAAACTAATTAAAGTTGACCTTTTAGCTTATTTTTTTGTATTCTAAATTTGTGGGCCGTTAGCTCAGCTGGTAGAGCAGCTGACTCTTAATCAGCGGGTCGCAGGTTCGAATCCTGCACGGCTCATTGATTTTAAAGAGTTGTTGATTTTTATTCTCCATATTATTCAACACATGTTCATCACATATAGCCTCAAGCACTTTTTTCTTTAAGTCTGGATTAATTTTATCTTAAAATTATATTGCTATATCTTTTAAAACCTGACTAGCACTACCGTAAAATACTATCTCTGCCATCCAATCCCAGTCTGTTTCTGCCTTATTTATGAAAATGAGCTTTGCACCTCTTGTATGGGCAATTCTCGGGATTGAAGCAGCGGGTTCAACCTGAAGAGATGTTCCAATTACGAGCATGAGGTCACATTGATTGGCGATCTGCTGTGCCATAATGAGTTCTTTTTCAGGCATTGGTTCTCCGAAAAATACAACTGTTGGCTTTATTATGCCACCACAGTCGTAACATCTTAAATCAAGCTGTTCCTCAAGCATTTTCAATATTTCATCCATTTTATAAAGTTTTTCACAGTCAAGACAGATTGCACCTCTTTGATTACCGTGAAGTTCAATAACGCTTTTACTGCCAGCCATTTGATGAAGTCCATCAATGTTTTGTGTTATAACATGTTTAATAAATCCCTTTTTTTCAAGCTCTGCAAGGGCAATATGTGCATTATTTGGTTTTGCATTTGTGAGATGATGAATGAGTTCTTTTTTCATTCTCCAGAATTCTTCTCTTGCTTGCCTGTCATAAATAAATTCCTGATATGTGACAATTCTAAATCTCTGCCACAATCCACCAGGACTACGGAAATCAGGTATTCCAGATTCTGTAGAAATTCCTGCTCCAGTGAAAGCCACAGTATAGTTGGAGTTTTTAATAAGTTGTGAAGCTTTTTTAATTTTTTCCTGATAGGTTAAATTCATATTTTTAAAAAATATCAAAAAGATTGCGTTATGTCAAGAGATTTGACCAGTTTTAGATAAATCTTGTATACTTTTTTGGCTGGACTTAGGGAAGAGAGGTGAGAATCCTCCGCTGCCCCGCAGCCGTGTTGGGAACGAAAGCCCATTCATGCCACTGAACCCTTTAAACAATGTAGTGAAAAGGGTTTGGGAAGGCGGGCAAGTAGGCACTGAGCCCTGAGCCGGAAGACCTGTCCAGCTGGAGGCTCTTTGAGCTTCCAATTCCTCGAGGGAGGGTTTTGCAATGATTTTTCTTCTTATCTTTTTTATTTCATTTCTTTTCTGTCAATCTGTTTTAGCAGAGGAATCCAGACTTGAAGAAATTGTTGTAACAGCAACAAAATTCGAAGAGCCAAAAAAGGATGTTGCTTATTCTGTTCAGGTTATAACCCAGGAAGATATTAAAAGTTCTACTGCAGACAATGCGGGTGACTTGATTGCAGAAGCGGCAATTGGACATGTTCAAAAATATCCAGGTTTATTAACGAGTAGTATTGGATTAAGAGGATTCAGGACTGATCTATTTGATGACCTCAAAAGCAGGGTTTTGGTTCTTATAAATGGAAATCGTGCTGGCACAGTAAATCTTGCAACCATACCTGTTGATGATATAGATAGAATTGAAATAGTTAAAGGACCTGCATCAGTGCTTTATGGTTCTTCAGCAATGGGAGGTGTAATTAACATAATAACCAAACAGGGAAAAGAAGAAGGTATACATGGTTCAATTGGTGGTCAAGCAGGTTCATGGGATTTCTGGAAAACAAAAGCTGAATTGTATGGCAAAAAAAATAATTTTGATTTTTATATTTCAGCCAGCCGTGCTGAAGTGGATGATTATTCTGCAAAAAATTATGGAAAAATAGAAAATACAGGTTACAATGATGAATCTTTATCAGCGCGCTTAGGATACAGCTTTTTTGATAAACACCATATTTCCTTAGGATTTCAGCATTGGAGAGGATGGAAGATTGGCTCTCCTGGTCCAATATACGAACCAGATCCTGATGATTACAACAACATTGAAAGAAATAGATTTGATTTAGAGTATAAAACGTCAACATTTAAAGCTGGATATTATTTTACAAAGGACAGGAATGAATATCATGAAGGCTCTATAGCAGGTACATGGGAGATACCAAATGAAGTTACTTTAAAAAAGACAACCACTCAGGGTGCAACCATTCAGAAGATGTTTTCAATAGATGACCACAGAATTATAATCGGCGGACAGTGGGATAGAATAGAAGTTAAAAATTCAAGAAATACCGGTGCTCCCTACAATCCGAACTCAAAGTATGACAGTTACGGAGTATTTACTGAAGGAAGATTAAGTCTGTTCAAGAAAAAACTTTTACTAAACGTAGGAATCCGTTATGACTACTTTGAAAACGAAATACTTCCAACAGAAGGTATTTTAAGCTTAAAACCAAGAAAAGAAAATCTTGATCATCTAACAGTAAGAGGGGGTATTTTATACAAAATTACAGATAGTTTATCAATAAAAGCCAATGCTGGCACTGCATTCAGAGCTCCTGCACCTGATGAGCTTGCAGTTGATTATATTTCATGGGGGATACATTATTTGGGTAATCCAGATTTAAAACCAGAAAAAAGTAAATCCTATGATGTAGGATTTGCCTATACAAAAGATTTTTTCAATGCTGAGCTTACTTTTTTTCATTCAGAATTTAAAGACAAAATTCTTAGTTACTATGATAACACTCTCAATGCCCAAACATTTAAAAATGTTGAAGGAGCTACAATTCAGGGCATAGAAGGAAATCTTTCCTATGATATTGGAGCATTAGCAGGCTTAAATTTCTCTTTGGAGCCATTTATCAATTTTACATATAATACAAGATACTCAAGCAAAGACGAAGTTGAGATAAAAGAATATGGAAAAACTCTTACGTATACACCAAAATGCACTGCTTCATTTGGGATAAGAGCAGGAAAGGAAAAGTGGGATTTAAGATTAATCGCAAATTATATTGGAGATGAAAAGGTTATAGACTGGAATCCTTTATCTAAAAACTATAGAAAAGTTGTAGATAAAGCTGATTTTACTGTAGTAAATCTTAAAGGCTCATACAGACCAATTAAAAATCTTGAGATAACACTGTCTGTGGAAAATCTATTTGATAAAGCATATGAATATGTTCAGTACTATCCTATGCCAAGAAGAACAATCATTGGTGGAGTTAAATGGCTCTTTTAAAAGCTTTTGTTTCATGGTCTGGAGGCAAAGACAGTTCATTAGCCTTTTATAGAGCAAGAATGAAGGGGATTCATATTATTTGTCTTATTAATATGCTTTCAGAAGACGGAAATTATTCGCGTTCCCATGGAATAAGTTCAGAGCTTCTCAAAATACAGGCAGAAGCAATAGGAGTTCCAATTATTCAGAAGAAAACTACATGGGAAAGTTATGAAGAGGAATTTAAAAAAACTCTCCTCTGGTTAAAAAAAGAAGGTGTTCACGCAGGCGTATTTGGAGATATTGATATTCAGGAGCACAAAGACTGGGTTGAAAAAATATGCATGGAGACAGGAATAAAAGCGATTTTGCCTTTATGGAATGAAGAAAAAGAGATACTTCTTGGAGAGTTTATAAATTCTGGTTTTAAAGCCATAGTTTGCTCAATAAATTCTTTTTTTCTTGGCAGTGAATGGCTTGGCAGAGAAGTTGATTTTGATTTCATTAAAGATTTAAAAGTCCTTGGAAATATTGACCTCTGTGGTGAAAAAGGAGAGTACCACACTTTTGTTTATGATGGACCAATTTTTAAATTTCCTATCAGGGTTTGTACAGGTAAATGGATACAAAAAGATAAAAATCTGTTTCTGGAGATATGGAAATGCTAAATTTTAAGATTGAACCGGTAAAAAAAGATTTTATTGATATTGCATGGAAAAGGCTCAACAGTCTTACAAAACCGCAGGGAAGTCTTGGAAGGCTTGAAGAGATTGCAGCAAGACTTGTTGGGATTTATGAAGATCCAATGCCTGAAATAAAGAAAAAGGCTGTGCTTGTCTTTGCCTCTGATCACGGAGTGACAGAAGAAGGTATTTCTGCCTATCCAAAGGAAGTTACTGCACAGATGGTTTTTAATATGCTTAGAGGTGGAGCAGGAATAAATGTTTTGGCAAGACATGCAGGAGCAGATGTTGTAGTTGTTGATATTGGTGTTGATTATGATTTTGGTGAGTGTAAAGGATTGATATCAAAAAAAGTTGTAAAAGGAGCTGGGAATATTACAAAAGCTCCTGCACTTAGCGGTTCTGATGCAATAAAGTGTATAGAAATCGGCATTGAATTAGTAAAAGAATATCACCAAAAAGGTTACAATCTCTTTGCCGCAGGAGAGATGGGGATTGGTAATACAACTCCTTCCTCTGCAGTAGTGAGTGTTCTTACACATTCTCAAGTAGAGGAAGTTACAGGAAAAGGAACAGGTATAGATGAAGAAACCTTTAAAAGAAAGATTGAAGTAATTAAAAGAGCAATTAAGATAAATAAACCAAATCCTTCAGATCCTGTTGATGTTCTTGCAAAGGTTGGAGGACCTGAGATAGGAGCAATTGCAGGAGTTGTCTTAGGTTGTGCTTCCTTAAAAATTCCTGTTGTTATTGACGGATTCATTTCAACTGCAGGAGCTTTGATTGCTTACTGTATAAATCCTGTTGTGAGAGATTATATTTTTGCTTCTCACAATTCTGTTGAAAGAGGACATAAAATAGCCCTTGAATTTATGGGATTAAAACCCTTGCTTGATTTGAATCTAAGGCTTGGAGAAGGAACTGGTGCAGCAATTGTTATGACAATTATAGAAGCAGGACTAAAGATTTACAAAGAAATGGCAACTTTTGATGAAGCAGGCGTAAGTAAAAGTGTTAAATAGATTTTTAATGGCTCTTTCATTTTTAACTGTTTTGCCTTTAAAAGTAAAGAAAATTAACGAAAAAGAGATTGCAAGTTCTGTTATTTTTTTCCCTTTTGTAGGATTTTTAGAGGGGGTCTTTTCTTTTTTACTGATTAAGAAATTGAATTATATATTCTCATCTTCGGTTATTTCCGTTATTTTACTTTTATTTTTATTTTCATTGAGAGGAATATTTCACATAGATGGACTTTCAGACACCTTTGATGCTCTTTTTTATAAAGAAACAGGAGACAAAGAAAAGGATATACAAAGAAGACTTGAAATAATGAGCGATAGTACAATTGGTGTAGCTGGAGTTGTAGCTTCAACATTTGATATTCTCTGCAGATTTGTTTTTTTCAGGGAGCTCATTGATGGTAATCAATTCATGATATTTATTTTTACGTTTGTATTTTCAAGATGGTCTGTAATTCCATTAATGTATTATGGAAAGCCTGCAAAAACAAAGGGACTTGGAGCTATGTTTGTCGGCAAAATTAGTAAAGAGCAGTTTATTCTATCTACAGCTTTGCCTGTATTTTTGGTAATTTACTTTACTGTAAAAAGTTTCATTTTTTTGCCATTGATTGTACTTTTACTTTGCTTAATTCTTTTTATTTTGAAAAACTTTTTTGAAGATAAATTCAGCGGAATAACAGGAGATCATCTTGGAGCTACTGTTGAAATAACGGAGGTAATTTTTCTTTTTTGTTTTTTACTTTGTGCAAGAATATGGCTAAGTTATTGATGATACAGGGAACATCTTCAAATTGCGGGAAAAGCTTATTGGTTACAGCTTTATGTAGAATTGCAAAACAAAGGGGTATAAAAGTTGCTCCTTTTAAAGCTCAGAATATGAGTTTACAAAGTTTTGTTACAGAAGATGGAGGAGAGATAGCCCTTGCTCAGGCAATACAGGCAGAGGCAGCTGGTATTGTTCCTCTTATTCACATGAATCCCATTTTACTTAAACCAGCAGGGCAACAGGGCACCCAGGTAGTTGTTCATGGAAAGCTTTACAAAACATTGAAATTAAATGATTTTTACTGGGAGAAGAAAAAACTGTGGGATGCTGTTAAAATCTCACTTGATTATCTAACCAAAGAATATGAACTCTTAATTATTGAGGGTGCTGGAAGCCCTGCAGAGATAAATCTCATTGAAAATGATATTGTAAATATGGCTGTGGCAGATTATCTTAAAGCACCTGTATTAATTGTAGGAGATATTGATAGAGGTGGAGTTTTTGCCTCTATTTATGGAACTGTAAAACTTCTTGAGGAATATGACCACCTTATCAAAGGTTTCATAATCAACAAATTTAGAGGTTACATTGATATTCTTTCACCAGGGATAAAAAAGCTTGAGGAAATGATAAAAAAGCCATGTGTGGGTGTGATTCCCTACATACATGAAACAGGAATAGCTGATGAAGATGGAATTTCCTTAAGGCTTTCAAATTCTTTCATTCTCAAATCAGATGCAGCAGTAAAAATAGTTGTTCTAAAGCTGAGATATATCTCAAATTTCAGTGATTTTGAACCATTAAGATTTGAACCAGATGTGGAGTTAGTTTATTCATTAAGAAAAGAAGATCTTATTAATGCTGATATAATAATCATTCCTGGTTCAAAAAACACCTTTGAAGATTTAACTTTGCTCAAACAGCTAAAAATTGATGAAATACTAAAAGAGCTTGCTAAGAATAAAGTTGAAATTATTAGAATATGTGGTGGATTTCAGATGCTTGGAGAAAAATTAATAGACCCCTATATGGTTGAAAGCTCATTTTTTGATTTATGCATGACAGAAGGGAGGTGTCATAAAGAAATTAATGGAATTGGTTTATTACCGGTTAAAACAGTATTTTATCCTGACAAAATAACCACTCAGGTTGAAGGCTATCTTTGTTCAGAACCTTTAATAAAAATTACAGGTTATGAGATTCATAAGGGAATAAGTTACGGACCTATGAGACTTTTTAAAATAAAAAGAAAATCAACAGGCCAGATTTTATTTGATGGAATTGTTTGTGAAAATGTATGGGGAACATATATCCATGGATTATTTGAAAATGATAGCTTAAGAAGATGGCTTATAAACAGACACAGAATTAAAAAGGGATTAAATCCTATTGAATATACCTTTTCATGGAAAAAGCTTAAGGAGTCATTTTTAGACAGTATTTCAGAAATCGTAGAAAAACACATTAATATGGATAAAATATGGGAAATAGCTGGTATATGAAAATATTCTATGTTGAAAACTGGACAGTAGTTGCAGCCTTTTTAATTGATTTTTTGAGTGGATACCCTAAAAAATATCATCCTATTAAGGCAATTGGTAAACTCATTGAAAAAAATGAGGCATTTTTAAGAAACAGAAAACTCACTGGCAGATTTGGAGGCTTCTTACTTTTTTTATTAACAACAGCTCCTATTTTTTTATTTTCAATTATTTTTGTTTATTTTATTGAGAAAATGAATAGTCTATCAATGATTGGATGGCTTTTTTCACGTATTTTCCTTGTGTTATTTAGCAGTCTTTTTATTGCTTTAAGAGGTCTAATTTATGAGGCTAAAAAAGTAGATAAACTTTTAAATGAAGGCAATTTAGTTCAGGCAAGGATTTCTTTGAAAGCTCTTGTTGGAAGAGATACTGAAAATCTCATCCCTGAAAAAATAAGAATAGCAATTATTGAAAGTCTTGCGGAAAATCTCTGTGATGCAGTTATTGCTCCATTGTTTTACTTTTTTCTCGGTGGATTTCCTTTTCTTGTTTTTTATAAAACAGTAAACACGCTTGATTCAATGGTTGGTTATAAAAATGAAAGATATATAAAATTTGGATGGTTTTCAGCTAAGATGGATGACATTTTTAACTATGTTCCTGCAAGAATAACAGGAATTTTCATAGTTTTAAGCTCCTTTATTTTGCTTGGTTTTTCTACAGGAAAAAGATCGCTTAAAATCATGCTAAGAGATGGGAAAAATCATAGCAGTCCAAACAGTGGAATACCAGAGGCAGCAATGGCAGGAGCATTGGGGGTGAGGCTTGGAGGTCCCAACTACTACGGGGGTATTCTTGTAGAAAAACCATATATTGGAGAAGACTTGAATAGTATTAGTTCAGAACTAATTAATTTAAGCATTAAAATTATTACAGTTAGCAGTTTTTTATTTATTTTAGCATCCATTTTTCTGAGGAACCTTTTATGACACACGGAGGTGATATTTATACTGCTTCAGAGATAACAGGAAAATCTCCTTATCACATCATAGACATGAGTTCCTCTGTTAATCCAATTCCTTTACCTAATAAGATAAAAAGAAAAGTTATTGAAAAATTTCCATTTATTCATAAATATCCAGATACGGAAGCAAGGCAGTTTAAAAAGATTATTTCTGAGTTTTATAATATTCCGTTTGAAAATATCATATGTGGAAACGGTTCAACAGAATTAATATATCTTACAGTTAAAACATTAAAGCCTGCATCTGTTTTAATTTTAGAACCTACATTTACAGAGTATGAGAGGGCCTGTAAAGTAAATGGGATAGAGAAGATAGAGAAAATTTTCACGCTCAATAGAGAAGAAATTTTTGAAAGGATTAAAGAAAAAATGCAAAAAAGAAAATATGAAATTGTTTTCATATGCAATCCCAATAATCCAACTGGATGTTTAATAAATAAAAAAGAAATCCTTAGACTGGCTTCTTTTTATGAAAATACTGTCTTTGTAGTAGATGAAGCTTTTATTGATTTTGTCCCTGATGAAAGTCTGATTAAAAATGCAATATCAAAAAATATTATAGTTTTACGCTCTCTTACAAAATTTTATGGACTTGCAGGATTGAGATTTGGTTATGCTGTAACTTCCTCTGAAATTATTGAAAAAATGAAAATATACAGACAACCCTGGAGCATAAACAGTTTGGCTCAATGGATAGCAGAGGAAATTATTAAGGATGAAGAGTTTAAAAGGCAGAGTTATGCATTTTTTATGAAAGAAAAAGAATTCTTTGAATGCACATTAAATGAACTTAAAGTGAAATATTTTCCATCAGTTGCAAACTTTTATCTCATTGAAATACCTAAAAAAGGCATTTTTAAATATATGCTTGAAAGAGGAATCCTCATTCGAGATTGTTCAGATTTTTACGGACTTAATGAAAACTTTATAAGAGTTTCTGTGAAAACCAGAGATGAGAATGAGAAATTTTTTAAAGAACTGAGAGAATTTTTAAGGATTTAATATGATCACATTCATTATTGGTGGAATAAAAAGTGGAAAAACTAAATTTGCACTTAAAAAAGCACAAAACACGGGGAGTAAAAATCTTTACTATATTGCAACAGCAAGAGCTATTGATGATGAGATGAGACAACGTATTGAAAGACATAAAAAAGAAAGAGGCAGTCAATGGATTACAATAGAAGAGCCTATAAATTTAATGGGAGTGATTATGAAAATTCCTGAAAACTCTTCAATTGTAATTGACTGTCTTACCACATGGCTTACAAATCTTATTGTTGAAGGCTATGATTATCAGGAATTCGTTAGCTCTTTCATTGATGTATTGAAGAAAATCAAAGGCAGCATCCACATATTTATTGTTTCAAATGAAGTTGGGCTTGGAATAATTCCTGAAAAAGAACTTGGAAGAAAATTCATTGATATTGCAGGAACATTAAATCAGAAAATAATGGATATATGTGATAAAGCCTATTTAATGATTGCTGGGCAAGGACTGCAAATAAAATGAGAGCATTGGTTCTTTTTATACTATTTTTATTTTCTCCGACATTTACATTTGCTCAGCCAGAAAGAATTATTTCACTTGCACCGTCAGTTACAGAGGCGATTTATTATCTTGGTGCAATTGATAAGCTTGTGGCTGTGTCAGATTACTGTAAATGGCCTGAAGAAGTTAAAAACAAACCTAAGGTTGGAGGCATGATTAATCCGTCCTATGAAAAAATACTGGCTTTAAAGCCAGACTTAGTAATAATTTCAAAGGATGTAACTCCCATAGAGGTCTACAACAGGTTGATAGAATTGGGGATAAAAGTTCATGTTTATGCTCCAGAGACTCTTAAAGATATGCCAGATGAATTGATAAAACTGGGAATTGCAATTGGCAAGGAAAGACAGGCAAAAATTGTTGCCCATGAATTTCAAAAAAATATAAAGAAAGTAAAGCGAACATTCAATAATCAGAAGGCATTGTTTGTAATATGGACTGAACCCTTAACAGTTGCAGGGAAGTCATCTCACATAAATGAAGTTATGAATCTTTTGGGCTTAAAAAATATTGCGGAGTATTCATCAATCAATATAGAGAGAGTAATAAAATTAAATCCCGAAATAATATTTTTTGGTGCAGGACATGAAACAGTTCCTGAAGGATTGCTCGTAAAATTAAAAGACACAAAGGCAGTTAAAAAAGGCAATATTTATTTTATAAGTGATAAAATTTATCATCTTAGCCCCAGAATAGTTGAAGGAATTAAAGAGATGGCAGGTGTAAAAATCAGGAATTAAGCTTTAATCCTAACTGTAGCATCTTTTCCTTGATTTTAAATATCCTGTCTCTTATCTGAGCAGCTCTCTCAAATTCAAGATTTTCTGCTGCGTGTCTCATCTCCTCCTCAAGTTTTTTTAAAGTTTTTTCACTGAGTTCATACTCTTCAGTGTCTTCTTTGACAACATCAACAGTAAAGTAATCTCTTTCATAAATTGATGAAAGAATGTCTTTAATTTTGCTTTTTACTGTTTCAGGAACAATTCCCATTTTTTTGTTATACTCAAGCTGGATTTTTCTCCTTCTTTCAGTTTCCTCAATTGCTCTCTTCATTGACTCTGTAATTGTATCAGCGTACAGAATTACTGTGCCATTTATATTTCTTGATGCTCTGCCTGCTGTTTGAATAAGTGACCTTTCAGAACGAAGAAATCCTTCTTTATCAGCATCAAATATCGCAACAAGAGAGACTTCTGGAAGGTCAAGCCCTTCTCTTAAAAGATTTACTCCAATTAAGACATCAAACTTACCAAGTCTTAGATCTCTTAAAATTTCAACCCTTTCAAGGGTATCAATATCTGAATGTAAATATTTTGTTTTAATTCCAAGTGAACTATAATAATCAGTCAAATCCTCAGCCATCTTTTTTGTAAGAGTTGTTACAAGAACCCTTTCTCCTCTTTCAACTCTTTTATGAATTTCTTCAAGAAGGTCTTCAACCTGGTTTGTAGCTGGACGAACCTCCATCTTAGGGTCAACAAGTCCTGTTGGTCTTATAATTTGTTCAATCACTCTTCCACCTGATTTTTCAATTTCATAGTCTCCTGGAGTAGCTGAAACATAAATTACATAATTCATTCTGTGTTCAAATTCTTCAAACTTTAATGGACGGTTATCAAGTGCACTGGGCAGTCTGAATCCATAATCAACGAGTGTTTGCTTGCGAGACCTGTCTCCTTCATACATTCCTCCAATTTGTGGAACTGTTACATGGCTTTCATCAATAACTGTTAGAAAATCTCCTTTTGAAGGTCCTGCATAAAGGTAATCTATTAATGTAAATGGCGGCTCTCCGGGAAGTCTTCCGCTGAGGTGTCTTGAGTAGTTTTCAATTCCATGACAGTGCCCAAACTGGCTTAACATTTCAAGATCAAAACGGGTTCTTCTTTCAATTCTTTCAGCAAAAAGGTTCTCACCTCTTTCTTTGAAATATTTTATTCTTTCTATAAGTTCTTCTTCTATGGTTTCAAGTGCTCTCTTTAGTCTTGGTTCAGGAGTTACCCAGTGACTGTTTGGTGGAATAAGGATTCTTGGAGTTCTTCTAATCCGGGTTCCTGAAAGAGGGTCTATTTCATAAATTGCATCAATCTCATTGTCAAAAAATTCAACTCTATAAGCTTTATCAAGACAATGGGAGGCATATATGTCAACAACATCTCCTCTTACACGAAAACAACCTCTTCTGAATTCATCCTCTGCTCTTGTATAGAGAACTTCAACGAGTTTTCTTAGAAGTGCATCTCTTTCAGTAATCATGCCTTCTTCAATATTTATGTGCATTGCCATGTAGTCATCAGGAGAGCCAATTCCATAAATGCATGATACAGAGGCTACAACTATTACATCTCTGCGAGTAAGAACTGACAGAGTTGCAGAGTGTCTCATCCTGTCAATGTCATCATTTATCAATGCATCTTTTTCAATATAGGTGTCTGTTTCTGGAATGTAAGCTTCTGGTTGATAGTAATCGTAATAGCTAACATAGTATTCAACAGCATTGTAAGGGAAAAGCTCTTTTAGCTCACCGTAAAGTTGTGCAGCAAGGGTTTTATTATGGGCAATAACCAGTGTTGGTTTGTTAACCTTAGCAATGACATTTGCTATTGTAAAGGTTTTCCCAGAACCTGTAACACCAAGTAAAACCTGATGTTTATAACCTTTCCTTATGCCTTCTACAAGTGCTTTTATTGCTTTTGGCTGGTCTCCCTTTGGTTTAAAGGGACTGTGAAGTATAAATTTGTCCATTGATTATAGTTTAACTCTGGAGCAATTTTGCTGCCTTTTTTGCAAAATAGGTAAGGATAAGATCTGCACCAGCTCTTTTTATGGCAGTGAGAATTTCCATCATTACAGCCTCTTCATTAAGCCAGCCAAGCTGGGAAGCAGCCTTTACCATTGAGTATTCTCCACTTACATTGTAGGCAGCTACAGGAACATGAAAATTTTGTTTTACATCTGAAATTACATCAAGATATGCCAGTGCTGGCTTAACCATTACAATATCAGCACCTTCTTCAATGTCAAGGGCTACCTCTTTTATTGCTTCTCTGCGATTTGCGGGATCCATTTGATAGGAGCGTCTGTCACCAAAGGCTGGAGCACTTTGTGCAGCTTCCCTGAAAGGTCCATAAAAGGCTGAGGCATATTTGGCAGAATAGGACATTATCGCTACATCTGTAAAACCTTCTTCATCAAGGGCTTTTCGTATTCTTCCAACTCTTCCATCCATCATGTCAGAGGGTGCAACAATGTCAGCTCCTGCATGGGCATGAGATAGTGCTTCAAGTGCAAGCACTTCAAGGGTTGAGTCATTGTCAATTTTACCATTTTTTATGATTCCACAGTGCCCATGAGATGTATACTCACAGAGACATACATCAGTTATAACTATTAAATCAGGAACTGAGTCTTTGATTGCTTTTACAGCCTGCTGAACAACTCCTGATTCATCATAAGCAGATGAGGCTTTTTCATCTTTATGTTCTGGAATTCCAAAAAGAATAATCGCAGGAATTCCAAGAGAAAAAACTTCTCTGGCTGTTTTAATTGTTTCATCAATACTTTCCTGAAAACATTCAGGCATTGAAGATATAGGATTTTTAACTGCCTTTCCAGGAACAACAAACATTGGATAAATAAAATCCTGAGGGGTGAGGTCTGTTTCCCTCACCATGCGCCTCAGGATATCGCTTTTTCTAAGTCTTCTTGGGCGATGAACTGGAAACATCGCTATTATACGCCGCAACTACCTCCGCAACCCGGACCACATGAAGGCATTGGTCCTTTAAGAATGAATCCTTCCTGCTCCTCATCCTCATAGTAGTCAAGTTCAAGTTCACTGAGAAGATCAAAGGTCTGTTTATCCATAAAGACCCTTAATCCATCTTTTTCCACTACTTCATCACCTTCTTGAGGATTTTCATCAATATCAAGACCAAATGAAGGGCTACAATATCCTTCTGCAGAGAATATTCTCAAGCCCCAGCCTTCTTTGCCCTC
Organism: Thermodesulfovibrio sp.; assembly: GCF_049969575.1. Classification (NCBI taxonomy): domain Bacteria; kingdom Pseudomonadati; phylum Nitrospirota; class Thermodesulfovibrionia; order Thermodesulfovibrionales; family Thermodesulfovibrionaceae; genus Thermodesulfovibrio; species Thermodesulfovibrio sp. The sequence goes on from NZ_JBMFOO010000017.1 coordinate 23,035, forward strand.
CTGCTTGAGGATCATTTTTGCCTTTTCGGCTGCTTTTGAACTGATACTAAACACAGCTACCTCCTAAAAATTTTTTTCTAACTTCAGAATAGCAGTTTTTAAAAATATTTTGCAAGAAAAAATTTAATGAGCTAAAATACAATTATGCAACCGCTTGAAAATAAAAAAATAGTTAGAGTTAAACAGGATGAGGCTATAGAAGTTGATGATACTGTGGCTGTGGAAAAAAGAATAAAAATTTATGTAAACAATGAGGAAGTTGTTTCTCTATCAGCTTCTCCTGTGCAGATCAAAGAACTCGTTATAGGTTTTCTTATGACAGAGGATATTTTAAAGGGAGACTGGTGTCCTGAAAAAATAATTATTGAAGAAAATGAAAAAGAGATTAATGCCCGGGTTGAACTTGAAGGACATGTTTCGCTTAATGGTAAAACAATTACATCAGGATGTATGAGTTCTGTAAGTTTTTTAAATGATGTAAAAGGTAGCATTGATGATGATTTGAAAGTCAGTCAGAATGCTTTATTTCGTCTCTTTAAGGAGTTTCAGGAAAAATCAAATCTTTATAGAACAACAGGATGCATTCATGCTGCAGCACTGGCAGATGACAGAGAGATTTTATTTATTGCAGAAGATGTTGGCAGACATAATGCAGTGGACAAAGTAATTGGATGGGCATTGCTCAATAGAGAGGGCTTTAGAGGTAAAATTATGCTCGTAAGTGGAAGGATTTCCTCTGAGATGGCATTAAAAGCTGCAAAATGGAGAATTCCAGTTATTGTAAGTAGGACAGCACCAACTTCTCTTGCGGTTGAATTGGCTCAAAAAGCCAATTTAACAGTAATAGGTTTTTTAAGAGGAAGCAGATTTAACATTTACAGTAATCCTGAAAGGGTAATTCTTTAAATCCCACTACTTGGACATATATCATTCAATGGACATATTTTATGCTGTGGTGATTTTGCTTTACAGATTTCTCTTCCAAGCATTATGAGTAGGTGCGAAAGCTTTCCCCAATACTCACGAGGTGTTATCTTCATAAGATCCTGTTCAATTTTATCAGAATCTGTATTTTCTGTGAGTCCAAGAAGCTTTGATAGTCTTTTTACATGAGTATCAACAGCCACACCTTCGTTTATTCCAAAGGCATTCCACAGCACAATATTTGCTGTTTTTCTTCCAACTCCTGGAAGGCTCACTAAATCCTCCATTGTTTTTGGAACTTCTCCATTAAATTTTTCAATCAATTCTTTTGCAAGCGATTTTATGTATTTTGCTTTATTTTTATAAAAGTTTATGCTTTTTATGTCCTTTTCAAGCTCTTCCAATGAAGCATTTGCGTAATCATAGGCAGTTTTATATTTTTTGAAAAGATTTTCAGTAACTTTGTTGACATTCACATCTGTTGTTTGGGCTGAAAGTATTGTCGCTACAAGTAAGTCAAGGGGAGTATTAAAATTTAGTGCTGTTTTAACATTAGGATATATTTTGTCAAGCCTTTTAATTATCTCTAAGACTTTTTCTTTTTTGTCCATTTTAACCTCCAATTTTTAAAACTTTTGCGCCTTTTATTTTTCTATTTTTTATATCCTGAATTGCTTTATTTGCTTCAGAAAAAGGATATATTTCAATCTCTGGCTTTATTGGAATTTTTGAGGCAATGTAAAGAAACTCTCTTATGTCTTTTCTTGTAACATTTGCTACTGTTTTAATCTCCTTTTCAAGCCATAAATCTCTTGGATAGTCAATGTTTAAAAATTCATTTTTATCAATTTCCTCTTTTCTTATTGCGTTTATTACAAGCCTGCCTCCTGGTTTAAGATGTTGTAAAACCATAATTGGAGGCTTCCATACAGGAGTTGTGTCAATTGCTGAGTTAATTTTTTCAGCAGGCTCTTCATTAAAATCTCCAGCCCAGTATGCACCAAGTTCAATAGCGAGCTCCCTTTCTGAAGGTGTTCTTGAAAACACGAAAATTTTTGTATAAGGATATAAAAATTTTATCATCTTTAGCACAAGATGTCCTGAAGCACCAAAGCCAACCAGTCCAATATTCTGACCATTTTCAAGATTTGTAAGCCTTAAAGCTCTGTAACCAATTGCTCCTGCACAAAAAAGTGGAGCAGCCTCTTCATCTTTAAAATTTTCTGGAATAGGAAAAGCAAAATCTTCATTAATTTTAAAATACTCTGCATATCCACCATGAGCATCCTTGCCTGTTGCTTTGAAATCTTTACATAGATTTTCAAGTTCCTTTAAGCAGAATTCACATTTACCACAAGCTGAATAAATCCATCCTGCACCGGCTCTGTCACCAATTTTAAAATTTTTTACTTCTCTACCAATTTCCACAACTTCTCCAACAATCTGATGCCCTGGAATTATAGGGAAAAATGAAGGAGTTGCTCTTCCTTCTATTTCATCAATTTCAGTGTGACAAACTCCACAGGCATGAACTTTTATAACTATTTCTTTTGCTTGAGGCAGAGGATCTCCTATTTCAATGAGATTTAAAGGTTGATTATTTTTGATTTCTGTTGTTTCTCCGATTACCCAGGCTTTCATAAAGATATTATACTCTGTTTTGCTATCAAGACAATAATTTTTTTCGGCAATTTCAAAAACTGTTATTGCTCACTGTGTTGGAAAATTTGACCCTCTTAGGTAAAAAATGCCTGTTTTTTGACAGACAGTATTGCTTGAATTAAAATTTTAAAACAATTTTTACTGTGGCATAGAATTTGTATTCTTTTTTAGAAAAAATTTAGGAGGAATTGGATGAATCCTAAAATACTTGTAATGAACATAACAAAAGATATCAATAAATTTATTGCCTTGAATGCATTTTTGATAATTGCTTTGTCATTTGTTTTTATTTCTGGCCAATATGATAAGAAAGAACTTATTTTGCTTATTTCATTAGGAGGAGCAATCTCAGTGTTGGCTAATTTATTGATTGCTAAAATATTGAAAAGAAAAATGGAAAAAATAATACATAATTCTTTTGAAAAAGTTGAAAATCAACTTTATTTTGATGAACTAACTTCAGTTTACAATAGAACAGCCGGGATAAATAGATTGATAGAAGAGATGGCAAGGATAAAAAGAAATAAGCAGCATTTGTCTATAGCAATGGTTGATATAGATAACTTTAAATCTATAAATGACAACTTTGGACACCTTGTAGGCGATAGGATTTTAAATCATGTTGCTTTGCAGATTAAAAATTTTTTAAGAGCAACCGATGTAGTTTCAAGATACGGAGGAGAAGAATTTTTGATAATTCTTCCAGACACTGATGAGATAAAAGCTTTAATGGCACTGGAAAGAGTAAGAGAAAATATAGCTAAAAAACCAGTTAAAGCAGGAAGCGAAAAAATTTTTATCACTGTAAGTGTTGGCATAACAGAGATTGATACGAATGACAACTTAACAGAGGCAATACACAGAGCTGATATGGCACTTTATCAGGCAAAAAGAAGTGGTAAAAATAAAATTGAACTTGCTTCCAAAAATATAAATGCAGGCTTTAAGCTGTCATAAATATTTCGGTTTTATCTTTCCAGAATTCTTCTAATAAAGCTCGGATTTTTGGATATGAACTCAGATTAAGGCTCTCCCTTAAAATTATTTCTGCCTCCTTTCTTGCTACCTCAAGAAGACTCTGGTCTTTTATCAGATCAGCAACTTTCAAATCAGGCATTCCTGACTGTTTAACTCCAAAAAGTTCTCCCGGTCCTCTTATTTTCATGTCCTCTTCAGCTATTTTAAATCCATCAGAGTAATTTACAATTGCTTTAAGCCTCAGCTTTGCTTCTTCAGTTAATTTATAGGGCAGAAGAATGCATTTTGAAGGTCTCGGTCCTCTTCCAACTCTTCCTCTTAGTTGATGCAGTTGAGAAAGTCCAAATCTTTCTGCATGAGTTATTATCATTAAAGTAGCATTTGGAACATCTACGCCAACTTCAATAACTGTTGTAGCAACAAGAATATGGATACTGCCAGAGCGAAATTCTTTCATTATTTCTTCTCTTTGTTTTGGTGGCATTTTTCCATGAAGTAGTCCTACTCTGTATTGAGGAAAAAGCTTTTGTAAGCCTTCATATCCCTGAGTTGCTGATTTCAGATCCATTACTTCAGATTCTTCTATTAAAGGATAGACAACATAAACCTGTCCTCCTGTTTTAACTTCTTCTTCTATCATTTTATAAACTAATTTTTTATTCTCAGGTTCTATAACTTTTGTTAAAACAGGTTTTCTTCCACGAGGAAGTTCATCAAGCACAGAGTAGTCAAGGTCTCCATAAACAGTAAGTGCCATGGTTCTTGGAATAGGTGTGGCTGTCATTACAAGGGTGTCTGGATTTAATCCTTTCTTTTTTAACATTGCCCTCTGGATTACTCCAAATCTATGTTGCTCGTCTATTACAACAAGTCCTAAGTTTTTAAAATGAACATTCTGCTGAATTAAAGCATGAGTGCCAATAATAAGGTTTGCAGTTCCTGATGCAATTAAATTAGCATGTTTGTTGTATGTGGATGTGAAAATTAAAACATTAACAGGCAGTCCTTTCACAAGGGAAGAAATATTTAAATAATGTTGCTCTGCAAGTATCTCTGTTGGTGCCATTAAGGCTGCCTGATATCCACACTCAATGGCAGCAAGCATCGCTGCCAGAGCAACAACTGTTTTTCCTGAGCCTACATCCCCTTGAAGAAGTCTGTTCATTGGAGTGGGTTTTTCCATATCCTGTAAAATCTCTTTTATTACCTTTTGTTGAGCCATAGTAAGTTGAAAAGGAAGATTTTCAAGAAACTTTTTTAAAAGCTTTCCTTCAGGCTTGAAAGATATACCTTCTTCACAAATTCTGTTTTGCTTCATCATAAGAATTCCAAGTTGAAGTAAAAATAATTCGTCAAAAATGATTCTCTTGTGAAATAAAGAATTTTTTTCATTCAAGGCTTTTATATCTACATCATGCGGTGGAAAATGAACAGATTTGAGAGCTTCATTAATATGTGGAAAGTTTAATTTTTTTATTAATTTTTCAGGCAGGGGCTCCTGTATCAGAGGAATACCAAATTCCACCGCAGCCTGCATTATTGATTGCATCTGTCTTTGGGATATACCTTCAGTAAGCCTGTATACAGGGACAATTTCTTGATTTTGAGAGTTCAATGTTTCTGCGATTTCATATTCTGGATTTACAATTTCTATGTAAGCTCCCCTCCAGTCAATCTGAGCTTTTCCAAAAATTTTTATTTTTTGTTTTTCCTTTAAAATTTTTTTCAAATAAAGCTGATTAAACCATTTTGCTTTAAGATAGCCTGTTGAATCTGAGATAATTGCTTCTATTATTGAAAGATTAGTTTTTGTTTTTAATTCATTAATCTGAACTATATGTCCTTGTACAGTGACAATTTCTCCAGGTTTTATATCAAAAATGTTTTTTTTGTTTCTTCTGTCTTCATACTGAAAGGGAAGATAATATAGAGCATCCTTAACTGTTTGTATGCCTAATTTTTTAAGAAGACTGGCTTTTTTAGGACCTACACCCTTGAGATACTGAATGGGAAGATTTAATCCATTCATTTACTTTATTCATTTTCTTTAGTTTTCATCTGAGCATATTCTGATTCACTTAAGACATCAATACTCCAGCCAGTCAGTTTGGAGGCAAGTCTTACATTTTGTCCTTTTTTGCCAATTGCTAGCGAAAGCTGGTCATTTTCAACAACCACTACTGCTGTTTTTTCCTTTTCATTTATCCCGACTTTAAGTACAGTTGCAGGAGTTAGAGCTTTTGCAATAAAAAAACTCGGATCATCACTGTAAGGAATTATGTCAATTCTTTCACCTTTCAGTTCTCTTACAACAGCCTGAACTCTTGTTCCTTTCATACCAACACAGGCTCCAATAGGATCTACCGAAGGATCCCGTGATGCCACAGCTATTTTTGTTCTTTCTCCTGGATCTCTTGCAATACTTTTTATTTGCACTATACCATCTTGAATCTCCGGCACTTCAAGACTAAACAGTCCAATTACAAAATTCGGATGAGTTCGTGACAGTTTTATTACAGGTTCTTTTGAAGTTTGTTTTACTTCAAATATATATGCCTTAACAATATCTCCTCTTTTTAGATTATCCTGCGGCAGCACTTCTTTTTCTGGCAGGATAGCTTCTGCTTTTCCTACAAGAATATAAAAATTTCCTTTTTCTTTTCTCAAAACTGTGCCGCTTACTATGTTGCCAACTTTATCTTTAAATTCTTCATAGATTAAGAATCTCTCAATTTCTCTTATTTTTTGGAAAAGCACTTGTTTTGCCGTTGTAACAGCAATTCTACCAAAATCCTGAATAGACAATGGAACTTCAACTGTATCTCCAATTCCTTTATCAGTATATTTTTGCTGTACTTCTTGTATGGAGATTTCACTTGCTGGATCTTTTACCTCTTCTACTACTTTCTTAATTTCAAAAATATTGATATCAAAAGTTTGAGGATCTATTTTTATTCTAATCGAAGACCTATTACCATACTTTTTTCTTATAGCTGAGATAAGTGCTGTTTCAAGCAATTCTATTACAGCATCCTTAGTAATTCCTTTTTCTCTCATTATTTGTTCTACTAAAAATTTAAGCTCTTTCCCCATAACCCTATCCTAAGTAAACCTGAGCTTTAAGTATTTTATTTAAAGGTATAAATAAAAGTTCTGATTTTTCTTCTTTTTTACTCCCTTTTCCTTTTGTCTCTTTAATTTCTATTCTTACCCAATCATCTCCTGCATCAATAATTTTACCTATAAAAAAGGTGCGTTCTGCTATTTTTTCTTTTGTGGTAATCTTTACATTTCTTCCAAGATTTCTTAAAAAATCTTTTTTTTCTTTAAGAGGCCTATCAATACCTGGAGAAGAAACTTCAAGAGTGTAAGAGCTTTTTATAGGATCTTCAATATCAAGTATGGCTTCTATAGCTCTTGAGAAGTTTTCACAGTCTTTAATAGTTACTCCTCCTTCTCTGTCAATAAAAATTCTTAAAATCAATCCTTTTCCACCAGGGTGTATTTCTATATCAAGAACTTCAACTCCCTCTTGCTCGCTAACTTGTTCTGCATATTCTTTTATTTTGTCTTTTAATTCTTTAATGTTCATTAACTCCCTCAATTTTATCAAAATAAAAGAGTGGGGAAGCCCACTCTTTCAAAAAGTTTAACATTTTTAAGAGATTTAAAGCAACACCAGGAATGATCCCGGTGTTGCTTTTGTTATATCCTGCTAAATTATTTTTTCTCAGCAGGTTTTTCAGGAGCTTTTTCAGGAGCCTTTGGAGCCTCAGGAGCTTTTGGAGCTTCAGGAGCTTTTTCAGGAGCTGGTGCTGGAGCAGGAGCTGGAGCTGGTGCTGGTGCCTCAGCAGGCTTTTTCTCCTCAGCCTTTTTGCATCCTAATGCAAAGCTAAAGGATACCATAAGAATTAATGAAAGAACTAATGCAAGTATTTTCTTCATCTTCTTTCGTCACCTCCTTTCCCTTACTTTTTTAAGCTAAAAACTGAAATCCCTTTGATTTTCTTTTTTTACCATTGTTTTAATCTTTTTGTCAACCCCTTTTGATATTTTTATTTTACCACTACTCTATGCCCTGTAAGGTTAATAATTAATATTACCAGTGCAATTATTAAAAGAGCTAAAATTACTGCTAAGCCAGCATCTCCAGCAATTTTAATTTCATCAATTTTTAATGCAAGCTTATGAAGACTCTGTTCATCAAGACTTGAGAGTCTATCCATGATTTCTTTTTCAGAATAACCAAAATCTTTAAGTCTCTGAGAAACAATTTTCATTTCAAGAAATTTCTGAAGTTTTTCGAGATCCTGAGTCTTTGTGTTAAGAGTTACTTCAGATGCAATGAAAGCAGCTCCTGCTGACTGAACAATTCCAATTACGACAATTGAGATGATTAAATAACCTACAAGTAACTTCTTAAACATAAAACACCTCCTATTTAGTTTTTAGTTTTTGAATTTGTTCAAATGTATCTTGATAAATTTTGATTTTCTCTGGATTGTTTTTTTCAATCTCCATTGCTTTTTTTACAAGCTCCTGAGCTTTATCAAGATTTTCATTTTTTATGCAATAAAGCCATGCAAGGTTATTATATGCATCAGCAAGTTTGTCATTTTTTTGAATTGCTTTTTTGTAGTATTCTTCTGCAATATCGTATTTTTTCTGATTTAAATATAAATTGCCAAGAAAAAGATAACCTTTTGCATCTGATTTTGAAGCTTCTTTGTAATGTTGTATAGCTTCATCAATAAGCCCATTCTTTTCATAATTTAATCCTAATTGAAGATGTTCCTGGGGTGTTAAAGGATCATGTAAAACAACGACCTGCGGCATACTGCAGCCTGTGATTATCAGACAGATTGCTATTAATAATCTTAACAGCATTGTGTAATTATACCATAAAAAAGGTATAATTAGTTCATGCCTTATTTTGATGTATCAATTCCCCTTAAACTTAAAACACTTACCTATGAATATGATGAAGACATAGATTTAAAGGGATTTGCTGTTCAAGTTCCCCTTAAAAATAGGACAGTTGAAGGCATTGTTATAAAACGCGCTGATAAACCTGAAGAAATAATGAAAATAAAGAAAATTCAGGCAATTATTGGTAAAGCTTATGAAAAAAAATTCATAGATTTTCTCCAGTGGATGAGTTTTTACTATATATCTGAGATAGGTTCTGTTTTGAGAGCTACTTTTTTTGAAGAGATTATGAAATTGCTTAAGGGAATAAGAAATAAAAAAATTTTGAAATCCCGAGATGATTCAATTTTGTTTCATTTAGAAAATTATTTTTTAAATGAAGAGACTCTCTCAAAAATTATTGACATTGCAAAAATAGGCAATTATAAAACAGTTCTTGTTCACTGTCCTGATTTTTTCTATGAGATGAAGTTAATGGTTGAAACAGTTAAGAATCTTTTATCCTTGGATGGAGCAATTCTTTTAATACTACCTGAAAAAAAAGATGCTCAGAGACTTTACAGCACTTTAAAAGAATTTGATTCCAGGATTGTACTTCTTCACAGTGAAATGCCTCGCTCAGAGATTTTGTTTTCAATAAAAGAAATAATTGAAAACAGAGCAAAAGTTGTGGTGGGAACAAGATTTGCTCTGTTTGCACCTGTAAAAAAACTTTCATTGATTATGGTATCCCAGGAATCGCACTGGCTTTATAAGGAAGAACAATCTCCAAGATATCATGCAAGAGACTGTGCTGTGATGAGAGGATTTATTGAAGGATGTCCTGTTGTGCTTACAGATTTTATGCCATCCACAACTTCTTATTATAATACACTGAGAGGTAAATACGAATTTATAGATGACTTCAATACAGTGAAACATCCCGAGATAAAAATTTTAAGGCAGCCATATCAAAGCATTTTTCATCCTGAAACAATGCTTTATATGAAACTTCATTATAAAGAAGGAATTCTTGTTACTTCTCCAAGAAGTGGCTACAGTCTTCTTCGTTGTTCAGAATGTGGAGAAGTTATTAAATGTGAAAAATGCGGGCTCAGCATGATTTTTCATAAATCCATCAAAACAGTTGAATGTTTTAGATGCGGTTTTGTTATGAAAGCTCCAGAACAATGTCTTTATTGTTCTGGAGTTGATATACATCCAGTTGGAGTTGGCGTTGAAAGAATTAAGGAGGAGCTTGAAAATATTTTTTCAGGAAAACATATAGAGATTAGACAAATGGATATGGAAATTGAGAACTCTCAAGGAATCTGGGTTGCTGAAACAGGAAAGGTAAAAAAAGGACATCTTCCTGTTTTTAAAGTAGCTGTATTTGTGGATTTTGATTTTTTTCTTTTTATTCCTGATTACAGAACTCTTGAAAGAGCTTTTGCAAGAGTTTTATCTCTAAGCCAGCTTATCAGAGAAGATGGAGAGTTATTCATTCAGACAAGAAATCCTGCAAATGAGTTTTTTAAGTTTATTCGCTCTTATAATTTCAAAGATTTTTACCTTTATGAGCTAAAACACAGACAAGAAGCTGGTTTTCCCCCATTTTCAAGGTTTATTAAGTTGATAATAAAAATCAAAAAAACATCTTCCGAATCTGTATTAGGTGAAATTAAGGATTTTCTAAAAAGTCATGTAACGGGAGAAATTACAGGACCTGTGAAAAATGAAAATGAGGAATTTGTTTTTATTCTGAGATCAAAAGATAAAAAAAAGCTTATTGATGAGTTAAATAATGCTGCCAGACAGCTAAAATTCTATAAAGGCATTTCTTTTAAAGTTGAAGTAGACCCTGTAAATTTAAAAATCTAAAAATAGCGGTGTTTTATTTTTTTTAAAAATTTTTTTCGCAAATTCAATATCACGAGCAATATTTTCTTTTAATTGTTCTGGTGAATTAAATTTTTTCTCATCACGAATTCTCTCAATAAAGTGAACTCTAATGATTTTGCCAAGCAGATTTTCTTTAAAATCAAGGATGTGAACTTCATAGCTCATATTTGTATTGCCAAAAGTTGGGTTTTTACCAATGTTTGCCACACCATTAAAAGTCTTTAAATTGGGTATGGTAACCTTAACTGCATATACTCCTTGTTTTGGAATAATCTCCTGCTCGGGAACAAAGTTTGCAGTAGGATATCCAAGAATTGATGAGCCTCTTCCCATTCCTCTTATTACTTCACCATCTACATGATAGGCTCTTCCAAGAAACTGATTTGCTTCTTTGATGTTTCCCTGAAAAAGAGCATTTCTTACAGCAGTGCTGCTTAATATTTTCCCACCTTTTTTGTAGGCTTTAAGCACAGTAACCTTAAATCCATATATTTCACCAAGCTTTTTCAGCAGTTCTCTATCTCCTTTTCTTGCTCTGCCAAATCTGTAGTCGTATCCCACAACAATCCATTTTACATTGAATTTTTCCACAAGAATATCTTTTACAAAATCCTCTGCCTCTATCTGAGCAAATTCATAGGTAAAAGGTATAGAAATTGTTAAATCTATCCCGCATTTTTCAATCAGTTTTATTTTGTCTTCATTGGTTGTAATCAGTTTAAGGGGATGCTCTTTATAGAGCACTTTAATTGGATGGGGATTAAAAGTTATGACCACTGAGGTTCCGTTAATCTCAGCTGCTTTTCTTTTTACAAAATCAAAAATTTTCTGATGCCCAATGTGAACTCCATCAAAATTTCCTATTGTCATGACAGGGTTTGGATAATCAAGTTTTTCAATTTTTTTAATTACCTGCATATCTATGCTCCAGTGCTGTTAATTTTTGAAATAGCTCTTCCACCTGTGCCTTTGTTTTTTCTACACTACCTGAATTATCTATTATATAATCTGATTTTGATTTTTTCATCTCAATTGGAAACTGTGCTTTGAGTCTTTTAATTGCTTCTTGCTTTGAAATTCCTTTTTTCTGAAGACGCTGTATTGCTATTTCTTCAGGAGTCCAGACAGTAATAATTATATCAAATCTGTTCTGATAACCCCTTTCAAAAATAACAGGTGCCTCGATAACTACAATTTTTGGCTCTCCTCTTTCAGGAATTTTTTTTATTATTTCATCAATTTTTTCAAAGACTTTTGGATGAAGAATGTTTTCAAGATATATTCTCATAAGGGGATTGTCAAAAATTATCTGGGCAATGTATTTTTTATTAAGTTTGCCATCAGAAATAACCTCTTGTCCAAAAAGTCTTTTAATTTCTTCTATTACTGAAGCTTCATTTAAAAGCTCCTCAACGATTTTATCAGTATTTATCACATAAGCACCAAGACTGCGGAAGATTTCAGCTACTGTGCTTTTACCCATTCCAAAGTTTCCTGTAAGTCCTACTTTAATCATTTTTTAGCATCTCCTTAAGTTCTTTAAGTTTTTTTAATGCCTTCTGGGGTGTAAGATTTTCTATATCAATCTTTGCTATTTCAGCAATAATAGGGTCTCCCTGAAAAAATAAATCAAGCTGCTTTGCCTTTGATTGAAAAGTCTGGAATTCTTTTTTTTCAAGTTTTTTTAATATATCCTTTGCCCTCAATAGAATCTCCTGTGGAAGCCCTGCAAGACGGGCAACCTGAATTCCATAGCTTTTATCAGCTCCACCTTTTTGTATCTTTCTCAAAAATATTATTTCATCACCCCATTCCTTAACCACTACTGTGTAATTTTTTATACAATCAAAGCTGAAGGCAAGGTCTGTTAATTCATGATAATGAGTGGCGAAAATAGTTCTTGCCTTGACTTTTTCTGCAATATACTCAACAACTGCCCAGGCAATGCTTATTCCATCAAAAGTGCTTGTTCCTCTTCCAACCTCATCAAGTATTATAAAACTTTTTTCTGTTGCATTATTCAGAATGTTAGCCACTTCTATCATTTCAACCATGAATGTGCTCTGTCCTTTTCCAAGATAGTCAGAAGCACCTATACGAGTAAAAATTCTATCAACAATCCCGATTCTTGCATGTTTTGCAGGAACAAAAGAACCAATCTGTGCCATGAGAACAATTAAAGCGTTCTGTCTCATGTATGTTGATTTTCCAGCCATATTTGGTCCTGTAAGAATAATAATTCTCTGGTCTTCTGAGCCAATTGATAAGTCATTTGGTATAAATCTCTGTTCAGGTAATTTCCCGAGCTGGATAAGTCTTTCAATTACAGGATGTCTTCCTTCAACAATTTCTATTACTTCCTCTTCTGTGATTTCAGGTCTTGTATATCTGTATTTTGATGCAACTTTTGCCAGACAGCAAAGAAAATCAATATATCCGATTACTTCTGCGTTTTTAAATATCTGCTCTGTGTGATAAGAAACTTTTTTAATTAATTCTCTAAATAATTCTTCTTCAAGAGTTTTAAGTCTTTCCTCTGCACTGAGTATTTTTTGTTCAAGTTCTTTAAGCTGTCTCGTTTCAAATCTCTCAGCATTTGCGAGAGTTTGTTTTCTTATATAGTGCGGAGGAACGAGTTTTAAATTCGGCTTTGTTACTTCAATGTAGTAACCAAAAACTCTATTGTAGCCAATTTTAAGAGAATTGATTCCAGTTTTTATTCTTTCTTCAGCTTCCATATTTAAAATATAGTTTTTACTTTGATTTTTTAAGGCTCTGAGCTCATCTATAACTGAATTATAGCCATCTCTGAAGATTCCTCCTTCATTTATTGTATTTGGAGGATTATCAACAAGAGCATCCTCTATTAGTGATGTGATTTCATTTAATTCGTGAAGACGGTTTGATAAGTCCTTAATAACTGGTGAATCATTTATCTGAAGCGTTTCTTTAAGTTCTGGAATCCTCTGCAATGCATCTTTTAATGCTTTGAGTTCTCTTGGATTTATGTTATACCTTTTAATCTTCAAGCCAAGTCTTTCAATATCTGGAAAGTCTTTTAAGATTTTCTCAGTGTTTTCTCTTAAAGCGTAATCTTTAAAGAATGCTTCTACTCCGTCAAGTCTTTTTTCTATGTCAGCTTTATTTAAAAGCGGACAGCACAGAGCATTTCTTAAGAGACGGGTTCCCATTGGAGTATTTGTTTCATCTAAAATCCATAAAAGGGAGCCTTCTTTATCTCCATCAAGGGATGATAAAATTTCAAGATTTTTTTTAGTTGAACCATCAAGAAGCATAAATTCTGAGAGATTCAAAACTTTTAATTGTTTGAATTGTGTTTGCTGTTTATTTTCCTCAAGATATTTTAAAAGTGCTCCTGCTGCTTGCACTGCAGGGTGAAAGTCATCTATTCCAAAACTTTTTAGAGAGGCTATTCTGAAGTGTTCAACAAGGCTTTTATAGGCAAGCATGTAGTCAAATTTCCAGTCATCCATGAAGGTAAATATTTTTTGATTAATTAAGTTTTCAAAATTTAAAAGGTCTTCAAGAGACTTTGGAACTATTATTTCCTTTGGTTCAAATCTATCAATTTCATCAAAAAGATTTTTATCAGTTTCATAAATAATGAATTCAGCTGTGGTAATATCTGCCAGGGCAATTCCTGTTTTTCCCTGTTTTTGTGGATATGCTGCCATTATGTAAACATTTTCCTTAGTTCCTTCTGGAAGATATGTTCCTGGAGTTAAGACTTTTACAACTTCTCTCTCCACTATCCCTTTTGTTGTTTTTGGATCTCCAATTTGTTCGCAAATAGCTACTTTATAACCTTCCCTGAGTAGTTTTTCAATATATGAATCAGCAGCAAAATAAGGAATTCCACACATGGGGACAGATTCTTTTGATTTATCTCTTGATGTAAGTGTTAATCCCAATATATTTGCTGCAATTTTAGCATCCTCACCAAACATTTCATAGAAATCGCCAAGCCTGAAAAAAACTATAGCATCATTATACTGGTGTTTTATTCTGAAGTATTGTTTCATAAGAGGAGTGAATTGTTCCTGTGAGACTGTCATGGAGTTCATTTAATTATTATACAGTATTGACAGCTATGCATTAAATATTCTATTTTATTTCATGGTTTTTTTAGGTCCTTCAGCGTTTTTGTTATTTCCGATGAAGCAGACAAACTTTACCGTATTTTTGATTCCATTGGAATTATATTAAGAAAATCTAATAAGGCAAGAGCATCTACATCAAATAATTTTTCAAATTATGATATTGCTTTTCTTGACCTTGACTCAGAAGGATGGCAAAAAAGACTTATTGAACTTAAACAATATATGCCTGTGATTGCTTTTGGTAAGCCAGATATAAAAAAAGCAGTTGAGTCAATGAAACTCGGAGCAACTGATTTTCTTGAAAAACCTCTTAAAAATGAAACAGTTTTAGAAATATTTGAAAAATTTAAGGACAAACCAAAAGTTGAAATCCCTGGATTGATTGGAATAAGCAAAATTATGGAAGATGTTTATTGTGGTATTAGAAAAGCAGCTCTTACAGATAGCAATGTCCTTATCACAGGTGAATCTGGCACAGGTAAAGAGCTTGTTGCAAGAGCAATTCATAATCTCAGTGACAGGAAAGATAATTCTTTTATAGTAATAAATTGCTCTGCAATACCAGATACTCTTTTAGAATCAGAGCTTTTTGGTTTTGAAAAAGGTGCTTTTACAGGTGCAACTTATACAAAAAAAGGCCTTATTGAATGGGCTCATAAAGGCACATTATTTTTTGATGAAATTGGTGATGTTTCACCTCTTTTTCAAACAAAGATATTGAGGGTTATTCAAGAAGGAGAGTTTATAAAAATTGGTGGAGCACAGCCTATAAAGGTAGATGTAAGATTTATAGCAGCAACCAACAAAGATTTGATCAAGGCATGTAAAGAAGGCTCTTTTAGAGAGGACCTTTTTTACAGATTAAATGTTATTCAGATAGAACTTCCACCTTTAAGAAACAGAAAGGAAGATATACCATCTCTGGTAAAATTTTTTATAAACAAACATTCCTCAAAAAGAAAGGATATTCATATTCGAGGAATTACAGAGGAAGCTCTTGATGCGTTGATGAATTATTCTTTCCCAGGTAATGTTCGTGAACTTGAAAATATTATAGAAAGAGCAATTGCCTTCACAAATTCATCGGAAATAACAGTTAAAGATCTTCCTTCATATATAATAAAAAGCTCGCATTCTAAAAAAATCTCTCATGGCAATCTGAAAGAGGCTATTAATAATTTTGAAAAGGAACTTATATGGTCAGCCCTGCAAAAAACCA